>JAYTBY010000348.1:0-8588 GCA_043736755.1 Planctomycetota bacterium
CGCGCTAGCAATTCCTGGTGCGTGCCGACCTCGACCAACTGCCCGCCTTCGAGCACCGCGATCCGGTCCGCGTTGCGAATCGTCGTCAGGCGGTGGGCGATGACGACGACCGTCTTGCCCTTCATCAGGCGCTCGAGCGATTCCTGCACGACCGCCTCGCTCTCCGTGTCGAGCGCGCTCGTGGCTTCGTCGAGGAGGAGGATCGGCGCGTCCTTCAGGAAGGCGCGCGCGATCGTGATCCGCTGACGCTGTCCACCCGACAGACGCGAGCCCGCATCGGCGACGTTCGTCTGATAGCCCTCGGGCAGGCTCGCGATGAAATCGTGGATGCCGGCGGCGCGCGCAGCGGCCTCGATCTCCGCCTGCGTGGCCGCGGGGCGACCGTAGCGGATGTTCTCACCCACCGTCGTGTGGAACAGGAACGGCGTCTGCCCCACCATGGCGTACTGGCTCGTCCACGAATCGAGCGTGAGGTCGCGCAGGTCGACACCGTCGACTCGGATCGCACCCTCGGTTGGGTCGAGGAAACGCGCGAGCAGATCGACGAGCGTGCTCTTGCCCGAGCCTGATGCGCCGACGAGCGCGAGCGTTTCGCCGCGACGGATCTCGAGATCGAAGTCCGTCAGCGCCGGCCCGGATCCCGACGGATAGCGGAACGTGACGTGGTCGAAGCGCAGCGACGTGCCGAGCCCCGTGCCGTCGAGCGTGTTCGCGCCGTCGGCGACGTCCACGCGCTCCGACAGGATCTGCTCGATGCGCGCGGAGGCTCCGACTGATTCCTGCGCGTTCGTTATCGCGCGCGAGATGGTCTTGATGCCGGAGTACATGCCCGCGGTCATCAGGAAGAACACGGTGATGTCCTCGGCCGACGCGAACTGCCCGCCCGACTGCAGCAGCCCGACGACGAGGATCATCACGCCCAGTCCGGCTTGCGACAGGAACTGCGTCGACGAGTTCGACAGGGCCTGCGCGCGCACCATCTTCATCGTCGAGCGCACGTAGGAGGCGTTCACGTCGCCGTAGTCGTCGAGCTCGCGCTTCTCGGCGCGGAACGCCTTCACCGTGCGGATGCCCTGCAGCATCTGCGTCAGCGCCTGGACCGAGGATCCGAGCTCCGTCAGCGACTTCTTCGAGCCGCGGTTGACGCGCTTCGCCTGCTGGAGGACCGGCGCCGCGATGAACCCGAGCCCGACCAACGCGATCAACGCCGGGATCGGGGCCACGGAGGCCGCGATCGCGAACGACGAGATCACCATCATCGGTTCGAGGATCAGGTCCTTGGACGACTGGTTCGCGACGTTGAGGACCGTGCCGGTGTCGCTCGAGATCCGCGAGATCAGGTCGCCGAACTGTCGCTTGCCGTGGAAGGACAGCGAGAGTCCGAGCACGTGGCGCGCGATCCGTTCGCGCAGGTCGACGACCATGCCGACGGCAAGACGGCGCGATGTCGTGAGGAAGAGGTACTGCGTGACGGCGCCGACGAGCGCCATCAGCGCGAGGATCACCGCGACGCGCCCCAGCGCCTCGAACGTGCTGTCGGGCGTCCCCGTCGGCCCCATGATCCAGCCGTGCACCACGTCGTTGACCGACTTGGTCCAGCCCGAGCGCTCCTTCGTCCCGACCGCCATGTGCGGGAACAGGATCTCCACGGTCGGGTAGACCAGGAGCGGCACGAGCTTCTCTGCGAACGCGGTGATCACGCCGAACAGGAGCAGCAGCAGGAAGGTCGGCCAGCGCGGCTTCAGGTGCGGCTCGAGCAGCCGCCACATCGTGCGCAGGTTCGCTTCCACGGGCGGGCATGCTACGGAACTCGTCGCGCGGGACGGAGGCTCGAGGCAGGTACCGATTCGCGGAACCGAGCCGCATGTGGGGACACGCGGTCCGCGAGTCCTGGTGCGGGTACGTCACCCGAGAAACGTCGCGCCGAAGCCTCGATGGCCTCGATCCGTCGCGTTCCTCGTCGCGTGCGGCAAGTCCGTGCCGCCAAAACGACCCTCACCGAAATCAGCGCAGGCCCGAGTCACGCGCGATGCGTAGGACTCGGGCCTGCGATGAATGGGGCCGTGAAGACCGACTCCGTACCGGCGATCAGTACCCGAAGTCGAAGCCCTTCACGTCCGCCGCTTTCCGCGCCTCTTCGGCGTAGCGCACCAGCGACGCACGCACGTAGTCGTCACGCAAGAGATCCACGTGCTTCGCGTCACCGAGGTTCAGCGGCCGCGTCGGCGGCGTGCGGCGCTGAACGCGCGTGATGTAGTAGCCCTGCGGACCGCGGAACGGCCCGGAGACCGTGTTCTCGGCCTGGTCCGCGAAGACGTAGTCCGTGATCGAAGCGCCCGTGACCCAGTGGCTGTAGGGAGTCTCGCCGACGAAACCTTGCAGGTCGTTGCGGTACTTCAGGCCGAATCGCCCGCGATTCTTCATCGAGACGTCGGAGCCGCGCTTGTCCTGACCATCCGGCGCCGGCGGGTCCCAGTACTCGCTGTGCTCGTTGACCATGTCGGTCCAGAAGCGGTACGGCTCCATCACTTCCTTCTCGGCCGTGTACTCCTTGCCCTCGGCCTGCGCCTGCGCCCGCTTCGCGCGCTCGGCGTTGTACTCGGCGAGGTTCGCGTCCAGCTGCACCTTGATGCCGTCGGCCTTCTTCTTCGCCGTCATCCAGCCGTTGTCCTTCCAACGGAAGTTCGGGATGTCGAAGGCCGAGACGAGGAGGATCTCCACGTCGACCTGCCCGAGGCCCATGATCTTGTTCGCGCCGTCGAGGTGCGATCGAAGGAGCGGAGCGATGTCGCCGTTCTCCTGGTTCACGAGGCTGGGCGCGAGCTTCTTGCGATAGCCCTCGAGCATCACGTGGTACTCCAGGAACGCCTCGGTCGAGGGGAAGAAGTACGTCTGCATCGCCATGATGTCGACGTTGAAGTACGTGCCTTCGAACTGCTTCTTGAGGTCCGCCAGCGCCTGAGCGCGCGCCGCCGGATCCAGCATCGCGCCCTCTTTCGCGAGGCGATCGCGGGTCGCCCGCGCCGTCACGAACCAGCGCTTCGCCTCGTCGATCTCGGTCTGCGAGACCGTGTCCTTGACGTTCTCCCACACGTCCGCCGTGCGCACGACGAGCTCGGGTTTACCGTCGAAATCGCGGTCGCCGGTCAACACGATGTCGTCGGACAACCCGTCGAAGGCCGTCCGCCAGTCGATCGTCGCGAACATCGCGTCACGCACGATCTGGCGCATCATCGTCGTGTAGATGCCGTCTTCCTTCGGCAGCGGCTCGCCGGTCTTCTCGGCGTGCTCTCGGCGCATCTGGTAGCTCTGGTGCGCGTCGGTGAGCAGCGTGTCGCCCGAGTCGGCGCGCACGGCCTCGATCGTCGTGATCGGCCACTCGTCCGGATTCTCCGGATAGAACACGCGGTCGAAGTAGAGCGTCTGGCGCAAGTTGTCGCGGTACCAAGGCACCGAGCGGAACGCGCGACTCACTTCGGCATCGATGTTCAGGACCGGGTAGGTCTTCTTGAACTCTTCGATCGTGCGGCGGAACTCGGCCTCGAACTCTTCGTCGGTCGGCACGAGCTGCTCAGCGAGGAGTTGGCGCTCGGCCGTGTGCTTCTTGGTCCACTCGGCCTGCACGGCCGCGTCCTTCATCCGCGCGGCGCGTTGGCGCGACGTCTCCTGCTCGAGTGCCTTGGCCCGCTCTTCGGGCGACTCGAACGGCTTGGACGCCTCAAGCGCCGCGATCGCCGCCTCGGCCGCGGCCTTCGCTGCGGGGCCAACCATCGGCTCGACCGCGAGTGCGGCTTCATCGCGCGCGCGACGGTCGAGCTCGTCGTCGACGATCAGGCCGACGCGGAAGATCTCGAGCTGCAGGCGGCACGGCCCGTAGATCAGGTAGCGCTGGATCTCGGCGTCCGGGATCCGCGTCCCGTTGATGACGAGCGGCTCCCCGAACATCGAGGTGTCGGCGACCGACGGCAGCGATCGAGCAGAGAGGAACGGCACCGCGAGGGCGACGCCAGCGAGTCCAAGAGAGAAGGTGCGCGTGACCATGGCTTCGAAGAGAGGGGCTCGGTGTCGTGTCGCGCCCTCTCCGAGGGAGGGGCGGCCAAAACGGCGTGCGAGGCTACGGGGAGAGCCGGGGACCGGCGAGAGGAATCTCGATCCCCGAGCCGTCTCGATCGTCGGACGGGCCCGCTCCCGCGCCGGTTCCGGGTAGTCTAGGAACCGACTCGAAATTCCCGACCCGCACCATGGCGCGGGCAGGCCTCCGAGGACCCCCATGACCAGGACGACCGTCTACGCGCCCCGCACGATCTCGCTCGTCACCGAGCTATTGCACCCGGCCGCCCCCCCGGACGCTTCCGCGATCCAGCGCGTCCACGACCAACTCTTCCGCCAAGGATCGCCGCCCTACTCGAGCTTCCTCGTCTCCCCGGCCGGGCCGGTCCTGTCGAACCCGACGGCCAGCCCAGGCTCGAACTCCTTCGCGGCCTTCCGCCCGGACCGATTCCAGTTCTGCGAGGAGCTCTCGAGCGTCACCTACGACGAGTTCGCGGCCCGCGTCCGCTCCGTATCCGAGAAGGTCGCCACGCAGCGGAACTTGCGCTTTTTCACGGCTCAACAAGTGACCATGCGGACCTTGGTCAACCCGCGCGCGTTCAAGGACAGCCGCGCGTACCTGAAGAACGCGATGTTCGGTTTCGACGATGAGACCGAGGTTTTTGGCAGCGATCCGGCACTGCTCGGCATCCGTTTCGTCTTTCCGGCAACGCCGGAGCGAGCCGGGAGCCACGCGCTGCGGATCGAGTCCTGGGCCAACGACCCGCGGTCGCTATTTCTCGAGATCATCTCGACGTATGCCGGCGTCCGAGCCGACGCCACGCTCGTCCAAGTGGAGGAGAACATCCACGCGTCGTATCGCTTCCTGACCGAGCCTGCGATGCGTTTCGTAGCGGGGTTCGATTCGAACGGCGGGCCCATCGTGGGCGAGGACGTCGACGGCGAAGGCGAGGACGGCGAGGACGGTGGAACTGCCGGAGGGGACGAGGACGCTGGCCTGGACGACGGGCGCCCGTGAAACCTGCTCGGGAGGCGCAGCGCGCCCCGCAACCGCTCGGGTGCAGGTGGCTATCCTGCCCGACGCGCATGACCCAGAGCCTCCTGAAGAACGATTCGTTCGCTGTTTGGGTCGCCGGCGCCTTGGCAGGCGTGCTCATGAGCGCGTGCGAGCATTCGGCCCAAAACGGAGCGCGAACTCCGGGGCGTGCGGCTTCGATTGCGTCGCGCGCGGACTGGCCAGCGGAAACCGTCCTGGCCTTGAATGGAACGCCGATCCGCGTCCCGGAAGTCGACGCCATCGCGTCGATCATCGCGCGCGCCGGGGAGGAGCACACGCTGCCCCACCTGCGTCGCATCGCCCTCACGAATGTCGTCCTTCCGCTCCACGCCGCGCGACAGTTCGCCGGCGAGACGAAGCGCGCGGCGGCGCTGGACCGCGCGCAGACATGGCGCGACGCGCTCTCCCGCGGCGCCACGCCGCCGCCGTCGATCGCGCCACCGCTCGAAGAAATCGTGAAGGGTGGATTCGGCGCGACCGGCCTCGAGGTCTGGAACTGGGCACTCGACTGCCCTCTGGGCGAGTGGTCGACACCGATCGAGACGCCCGGCACGTGGCGCGTCGCGCGCGTCCTCGAGCGCAGTGTCGGCCTGCGTCCGTGCGACGTCGTCCTGCGCGTGGAAGTGTGCACGTTCGTGTGGGACACCTCCGCGTCCTTCAAGCAGGACGTCGAGTCGTTCATCGATCGCTCGAAGCTCGAATACGTCGACGAGGCCTGGCGCGACCTCGTTCCGACCCTGTGGCAGCGCCGCCTGCGAGGAACTTCATGAAGTGCACCGCCCTCTCGTTCGTCATCGCGGCTCTTCTGGCACTCGGCGGACTCGAGACGAGTCTCTGCGCCGAGGATCCGCCGAAGCCCTCGCCCGAGGCGCCGGCCGCCAAACCTGCGGAAAAACAGGCCGAAAAGCTGACGGCATGGCCGAAGCCCTCGGACAAAGACGTCCTGGTCACCGACATCGAACGCGTGATCAAGGCGCACATCCCGGAGATGGCCGTGGCTGGTCGCGAGGCGCTCGTCACGGCTGGAGCGTCGGCCGTGCCGTTCGTCCTGGATCGCTACGGCCGTGAGCGCGACGAAGCGGCGCAGGAGCGACTGCACGAGGTGCTGATGCAGATCACCGCCGCGGATCAGTCGCGTCTGCTCGCCAAGGAATTCGAGAGCAAGCTCGCGCCGGTGCGCACGTTCACGCTGCATCGCGCCGCGGCGTTTCCCGACCCTGGCAATGTCGCAGCGGCCGAAAAAGCCTGGGCTCGACTGCTCAAGGCGGGAGACAAGGCCGATCCCGACGAGCGCTACTCGGCAGCACTCTGCGCCGCATCCACGGGCTCGGTCGTGGGCCTCGACGCGTTGTTCGAGTCGTGCCAAGGCAAACGCTGGGACCGCGAGAAACGCGAGATCCGCACGGCGCTCGAGGGCGCGCGCGGCAAGGCCGCCACGGACCTCCTCCTGCCGAAGCTCGAGAAGGCCGATCGCAAGGGCCGGGTGGCCGTGCTGCGGATGCTGGCCGGTTGCGGCGAGAAGGAACAAGCCGGGCGATTGCGGCTGCTCCTCGACGACGAGGACAACACGATTCGCGTGACGGCGATCAACGCGCTGCGCGGCATGGTGGACGGCGAGCTCCCGATCGAGGATTTGGCCGCGTTCGAGGCGATCGAGATGGCGAGCGTCTGGAAGGGACGCAAACTGTGAGGTCGATGGAAACGAGCAGCGGAATCCGGGGCGGAGTGAGATTCGTGGTTGGATTCGCTGTGCTGGCGCTGGCCTCCACAGCGCTCGGGCCGCGCGCCGACGCGCTGCAGAAGTCGGACAAGAAGCGTCCGAACGACCCGTCGCTGTGCACGGTGTGTCAGAACGATGCGCTTCAACTCGAGGCGGGTGGCATTGTCTCGCACGGCGAATTCGTCTTCGGCAAGAAGGATGGCAACACGGAGAAGACGGATCGCCATCTCCTGACGCTCGACATCAAGTGGATCGAGACCGCGCACTTTCGGATCGGGTTCGCCCTCGGGCCGTACAAGGTGAAGCTCGAGGAGAAGAAGAAGTTCCTGGGCGAGTTCACGCAGCTCCAGAAAGCGTTCCCGAAGGTCCTGCCCGAGACGACCATCCTCGATCCGTGGTTGCGCACGCACCTCTACGCGCAACGCTGCGAGGAGATCTACACGCGCTTCCTGGAGATCGTCGACGGCAAGGGCGCGACCTTCGCCGACGGATCCGGCGTGTACCGCGGGGCGTATCAAGGCGAAGGCCCGTACCTCGGCATGAAGGAGAAGTACGAGATCCTGATCGTCCCCAACGAGGCCGCGCACGTCGATTTCCTGCTGGAAAACGCGGGGTTGCGCATCCGCAACACGCAGCGCTGGCACTTCGTCGACCGTGGTGCGTTCACGATCTCGATGCACGCCCAGCAAGGCAATTTACGCAGCGACGCCGGCCTGCACGGACACGTCGGTTTCAACCTGGCGCACAACCTCTTCGACGGGCTGAACCACTACAGCTACGACACGCCGGTGTGGTTGCACGAAGGGCTCGCGCACTTCATGGAGCGCGAGATCGACCCGAAGAACAACAGCTTCGACGGCGGCGAAGGCGCGGTCGCCGACATGACCAGCAAGAGCAACTGGAAGCCCGAGGTGCTGAAGCTCATCTCGGGCGACGAAGCGCCGCGGATGGCCGAACTCATGGCGCTCAAGAACTTCGGCGAGCTCAAGCTGCCGCACCACTTCACGACGTGGTCGATGGTCGATTTCCTGATCACGACGAAGCCCAAGGAGTTCGGCAGCTTCCTGTGGGCCATCAAGCGCAACTACGACGCGCAAGGGGCGCCGACCGGATCGAACTTGCCCGACTGGCACCGCAAGCAGTTCAAGGAAGTGCTCGGCTGGAGCTACGCCGAGTTCGATTCGGCCTGGCGGGACTGGGCACAAGTCGCCTACAAGCCGGGCGTGCCGAAGGGCGGCGAATCGATGCCCCAGCTCCCGGGCGGGATCCCGCCGCCGGGCGGCGGAGGCTGACGAACGGGCCGAGCCAGGACTTCGGGGCGCCGCGTCAACGATCGGGCACCGCCCCGGCCGCAGTCACGCACCGAGCCGACCAAGGTCACTCATCGGACCGCCCGCGGTCACGCACCGAGATGACCGCGGTCGCGCACCGAGCCGGCCAAGGTGGCGCCTGCGTTGGCTTGGGCGATCGGGCTCGCGCCAGTTCCGGCCCCTCGCGCTGCGCGAAGTTCGCAGCGGAGCGATCGCCCCCCCGGTAGGTCCCGCGCGGGAACCCTTTTCCAGCACCTGATCGCACCCTGAACCGGCCTTCACGCGCCGATCGGAAGGCAGCGGATAGACTTCCCGGACTCGCAGGCGGTTCCGCTCACCCCCTGGATGGGTCGAGTGTCGATAGGAAGCCCATCGGGCCCTGTCGCGCATTCCAGCGCTTCCGTCCATACTGACCCCGCCGCCTACCTCACGTTCACGTTCGAGTTGGTTT
>JAYTBY010000349.1:0-8588 GCA_043736755.1 Planctomycetota bacterium
CCCAACGTCCTGTTCGACGCGGACGGCACCGCGGCGCGCTGGCAGGAATGGGTCGTGAACACGCCCGCCGGTTCGTTCTTGCCGATCTGGTGGTACAACGCGCCGATGCTGTGGGCGTCCGACCCGTTCGGGTACGCGAACGCGCCCGGAACCCAAGTCGCTGCGGTCGCCGCTGCCGGACGTGCGCCGGCATACGAGTGGGAACTCCTCGCGTACGACCCGATCGACTGGCAGCACCTCGTGCGCTACACGCGCTCGGCGAAGACGTGTCTGTGGCTCGACAACGACACGCTCGCGAAGGAGGACTTGCGCGCGCAAGCCGAGGGCTTCCTGTTCGGCTACTCGAATCTGCCGCAGGATCTGTACGGGAACATCATCCCGACGGGCATGTTGGCGATGCAGAACTACGTGCAGAACTACCCTGGCCTCGGACTCGCCTACGGACGCGGCGAATCGTGGGGACTCGACGCCGTGCTGTGCGCCTACGCGACGGGGAACGACGCGTGGCGCACCGACCTCCTGCCTTGGACGCAGAACCTCGTCGCGATGATCGAACGCGGACAGTCGACGTGCAGCGGTGTGATCCAGTCGTCACCGCAATACAGCGTCTTCAACAGTCAGTACCGCTGTCGGCAATCGATCGAAGCAGCGATCATGGAGAACGCCCTGACCGGTCTGCGCGAGACGGTGCTCGAGGGCGCCGACGCCGTGACCGAAGCACGCTTGAACGAAGTCCTGCGCCGCGCGTTCTATGCCATGGTCTCGCCCTACGTGTGGAGCGACGTGCACCGGGGCCCTTGGGCGATGATGGCGACGGGGCCGTTCGACATGGCCGCGGCGCCGTTCTGCACGTCGATTCCCGCGGATGGCAACTACGGCTTCGCGGATCACTATCAAGCGTGGTCGAGCCTGGCGTACGCGTACGAACTCACGCACGACGTGTTGTTCCTCGAGAAGGCCACTCAGATGCTCGGTGGCACCGACCTCGTGGCGACGCTCACCGGAAATCCGCTGATCAACTGGCAGAACCGGGCCGCGCTCACCCAAGTCGCGGAGACCTTGGCCGCCGAGGCCGCCGCCGCCGGTGTGAGCGGATCCTGAGCTAGGCGCCGAGCGCTACCCCTCCCGGGGGCCTTTGGCCCCGGGAGGCATTGCGGATTCCTAACTGTCCCACTAGGATCGGCCCCCTCTCCAGGGCGTGACGCGTCGTCACGGGCAGACCCTCGCGAGAGTCGAACGCCTCCGGGCCCGCGTCCGTAGGCGTCCATTCGTGCCGAGGAAAGCCACCGTGGATACCCGGTGTGCTGCGTCATTCCCCCATCCGATCCGTGCCCGTGGCTTCGTCGCTGCGTTCGGACTCACCCTCGTTGCGTGCTCGCCCGTCTCGGAGGAGAGCGCAGCACTTTCGGCGAGCACCGGGTCGTTCGATGTCGGACGGCTCGTCCTCGAGGCTCCCTCTTCGCGCGAGTTCGTCCTGCGCGGGACGATTCCCGTGCCGCCCGGCACGTTCCCGCGGGTCGATGGTGCCGTCCCGCTCGCGATCCGCGACATCGACGGTGAACTCGTCGAGACCCAGATCGAGATCGTCTCGCGCTATCCCAACGACCAAGACGGCGCGGACGTCGTCGAAGTCCTGGGTCGCGTGCACCGCTTGCCCGACGCCGTGCCCGGCGCGCGGATCGAGTACGGGATCGTCGAAGCTCCTCATGTGCGCGGGGCCTTCGAAGCGCATCCCGCCATCGAAGAAGTCCTGCGTCCCGCTGCTGGCTTGCGGCTCTCTGCGCGCGACGTCTTCGGGAACGAGTACACGGCCGAACTCCGCCCGGCAGGCATCGACGGAGAACCGCTGCGCGACGGCAGCGCGTGCCGTGAACGGCGCGTGGTCACCGCGTTCACGCCGGTGACACCTGTGACGGGCGCGACGGCGACTCTGCCGCACCTTCTCGGTGTGCATGCATTCTTGCGCGCCTGGACGGGAGAACCCGTCGTTTCGCTCGATCTCGCGTTCCACAACGGCCACAGCGGCCACGACACGACCACGACGGCCGACGACCCGGTGGGCACGATCTACCTGGACGGGATCGACCTGCTCCTGCCCGCTGGCTGGAATGCGTGGGTCGACGATCCCGATTCCTCGTTGGGCACGGCGATCGTCACCGCGGAGGGCACACGCCTTCCGCTCGTGAAGCGATTGGCCGGAGGGAAACTGCACGTTTTTCCGATCCAGTCGCAAACCGTGCGACGCCTCGTCCTCGCGCGCGAAGAAGACGCGGAGCGCGCCGTCGACTACGCGCGCGATCGCAACCTGGGGTTCGCACGTCGCGGAGTGAACGGCGGCGGATCTCCGCTCTATTCGTGGTGGAACGTGGAAACGGCGCGGTACTTCCCGCAGAAGCACGCGCTGCCGCGGCTCAGCCACCTGACGGCGGGGTCGATCGCGACGGACCTCGAACAGCGTTACGCGGTCGTCGCCAACGCGTTGCGCAGCGGTGAAGCGCCCGGCTATCCGCTGCTCTCACCCGCGCTGGGGTGGGCGCATCCGTGGGGCATCCAAGATGGCGGCATGGCCGGCGGCGACGAGATCAACCTGTACGACGGCCTGCGCGCGCTCGAGGTCGCGTCGAACTCAGGCTTTCGGCTTCTCACGATGCGGCATCGCATGCTGACGGATCGCCAACCCGTCGCGCTGTACGACGAGGGCGGCGAGCCGGCTGACTACACGCGCTGGACCGAGCCGAGCATCAACGGTGAATGGCTCCCGATCTGGTGCTTCCTCACCCCGATCTTGTGGGCCGCGGATCCATTCGGATTCACGAGCGCAGCGCAATTCCAGGTCAATGCGGTGCAGGCACAGGGCCTCGCACCGGCCTACGAAGCGGATCTGCGCGCGCACCACCCGATCGACCTCGAGCACCTCGTGCGCTACACCGCGCCAGCGAAAGCCCTGGCTTGGATCGGCAACGACACGCTGGCCAAGGAGTCACTCGCTCTGCACGCGGCGCTGTTCCGCATGTCCTACAACGAGCTGCCGAATACGCAGTGGAACCACTACATCTCGACTGGTTTGGGAACGGACGAGAACTACGTCGCCGCGAATCCCGGCCGAGGCTTCACGTTCGGACGTCTCGAAGCCTGGGGCCTCGACGCAGCCACCGCCTGGTACGGACTGGCCGACCCCGAGTGGCGCGCGCGGACGCGTGGGTGGTTCGGACGCATCGCCGACGTCGTTCATGACGGCCAGTCCAGCTGTAGCGGGTTCATTCAAGCCACCATCTACGGGCAACTGTTCGGCGGTCACTATCGCGCACGCCAGTCGATCGAGCAGGCGATCACGGAACATGCACTCGTCGGACTCCACGAAACCGTGCTCGTCGGAGCCGACACGCTGCGCGCCGAGAAAGTGCGGCGCGTCCTCGCCGCCTCGTTCCGGTCGATGGCGACGGCTCCGGGCTGGAGCGAAGTCCACAACGCGCCTTGGAGCAAGCTGGCCGTCGGCGACAACGACTTCGCACACGTGCCTTTCTGCGGTGCGACCCCGAGCAACGGAACGGCGGACGGTGGTGACGGTTGGCAATGTTGGAGCTCGCTGGCGTATGCGTACGAGCTCACCGGGGATCCGCTCTTTCTCCAGCGTGCGGAGCAGATGCTCGGTGGATCCGAGATGCTGCCGGGGCTCGTGGGACAAGGATTGTGGAACCTCGAGAACCGCGCGGCATTGATCGCGTTGGCGCAACGCCTCGGCGTCGACGATTCGACGACGGGGCAGTGATCTGTGCCGACGCGCGCTGTGCGCCGCTGCGGGACCACATGCCGCTGCGAGATCGCCGACGGCTCGTGATCACGCACCAGCGAGCAACGCGCGCGCCATCCTCTCGGCCACCTCGATCTCGGGGAGCACGACTTCGTGCGCCCCGAGCAACTTGAGGATGCGCGCGTGGTTCGCCGACGGTGCGCGCGCCACGACGCGCGGGATGCCGAGTTCGCGCGCGAGGACGACGAGGAGTTGATTCGCCTCGAAGTTGTTGCCGATCGACGCGACGAGAACGTCGACCTTGTGAACGCCTTGAGCGCGCAACTCGCGCTCGTCCGTCGCGTCGAGGCACACGGCCAGCGCCACCTCGTCGCGGACGTCGTCTACTAGCGCGGAATCGTTGTCGATGGCAATGACGTCGGCCCCGGCTCGCGCCAGATCGACGGCCAGCGCACGACCGAACAGTCCCAGACCTACGACAGCGACTCGCATTGCCTAGTTCCTCAAGAGACGACCACGTTCTCGTCCGGGTAGCGATAGCGCAGGGCGCGACCGCGCGAGACGAAGCTCCACAGACATGCGAGCGGCCCGATCCGCCCGGCGATCATGGCGAGTGCGACGATCCAACGCCCCGTACCGTCGAGGCGCGGGGTCACGTTCAGCGACAGGCCCACCGTGGAAAGCGCCGAAATGCTCTCGAATACAGCCGCTTCGAATTGGAGATCGACTTGCGTGGCCAGCAACGCCGTGGTCACGACGACGACGAGGGTCGCGTAGAGCGCGACGATGGCCACGCACGCATTCACCACGTGACGCGGGATCGTGCGTCCGAAGGCCTCGACCTCGGCTCGGTCGCGCGTCATCGACTTGAGCGTGAGCGCCGCGACGGCCAGCGTCGAGGTCTTCACACCCCCACCGGTCGAGAGCGGCGAAGCGCCAACCGCCATGAGCAACATCGTGACGAGCAGGGCCGGCCCCGTGAGCACCGCGAGATCGGTCGTCTGAAAACCCGCCGTTCGCGCCGAGACCGACGCGAAGATCGAGCACGCCCACTGCTCGTGAACGGAAGCGGCGCGCAACACACCGCGCGATTCGGCCAGAAGGAATGCGACCGTTCCGACGACGACGAGCAACGCGCTCGTCACGAGCACGAGCTTGGTCGTGAGCGCAGCACGCGGAGGAGTCTGGCCGTGAAAGAGTTCGGAATGCCACGGCCAGCGCATCTTCGCGGCCAGACGCCAGCGTGCGAATCGAAACGTCGCGAGCGAAAACGGCCGCAAAGCGAGGAGGTCCATGTGCACGGCGAAACCGAGACCGCCGAGGACGATCAACGCCGCCACGATGCCGAGCACGGTCGCATCGTCCGCGAACGAGGCGAGGCTGGTCGCGGACAGCCCGAAGCCGGCGTTGCAGAAGGCCGAAATCGAGTGAAACAGGCTCCACCACGCGCGATCGTGACCGCCGAGGTCGCGCCCCTCGACCGCCAGCCACAACGCGATCGCTCCGAGCGCCTCGACGACGAGCGTGAACGTGACGGCGAAGGCCAGGAAACGCCGCAAGCGACCGGGCGTCGAAAAACCCACGGCCTCGGACAGCACGCGCGATTCGCGCATCGACATGTTCCCACGCTCGAGCAGCCCGACTCCGCACGCGATGACGACGAGACCGAGGCCGCCGAGTTGGATGAGGGCGAGCAGGAGCGCTTGCCCGCGGAAAGACAGCTCGGTGCCGACGTCGCGCACGGAGAGTCCGGTGACGCACACCGCGCTGGTCGCCGTGAAGAAGGCGTCGGTGAAGGTCCACGGCGCGACGCCGCTGGCGCGGGAGAGCGGCAAGAGGAGCAGACCCGCGCCGGTGAGGGCGAGCAGCACGAACGTCACGAAGAGCCACAACGCTGGCCGCATCGCGCGGCGCGACAACCACTCTTGGGCGTGCGCGAACGAGAGGCCGAGTCGCACGAGCAAGTAGGCCTGGATGCCGTAGAACCACGCTCCGGCGAGTGGGCCGCGCTGTTCGAGGACCAGACCCGCCAGGATGTCGACGAAGAGGAGGGCGAGCAGCGCGATCTCGAACCAACGGCCGCGAACGTGCGCGCGCCGATTCGCCGCCCAAGCGAACGCGAGGGCGGTGTGCAGCGCGAAGAGCGCCACGAGCACCAACTGGCCGACGCGAATGGCCGAGCGAGCATCGTCCTCGAGCGGCAGGCCGAAGTCGGCGATCAGACCGGCGACCGAGAAGGGCGTAAGCAGCCGCAAGAGCGCGCGCAGGAACGCGAGCCAAGCGCCATGTCGATCGTTCATCGCGCGAGAAGCTAACCGCGACCGCGCGGTGAACGAACGGAATCGACGCCCGCGCCCGCTGGGTTCAGGCTTGGAGGCGGCACCCGGATTTGAACCGGGGAATAACGGATTTGCAATCCGTTGCCTTACCACTTGGCTATGCCGCCGCGGTTGGAACGTGGAAGGGTAGCCGCGCGCGGCGAGCGGTCAAGTCGAGGCTGCCGAAAGCGCGCTAGACTCCGCGTTCGCGCGGGGGAATGGCGGAATCGGCAGACGCATCGGACTTAAAATCCGAAGCCTTCACGGGCATGGGGGTTCGATCCCCCCTTCCCCCACCAAGCGCGCCGCCCAGCGACGGCGCGCTCACGAACTCAACGGCGCGAGAGCCACTCGACGAGCAAGCGCGCGCCGTAGCCCGATCCGAGCGAACCGCCAACCCAGTCGCGATTCGATCCGCCCCACGCGACGCCGGCGATGTCGAGGTGTGCCCAGGCGGCGCCCGCGGGACAGAACGGTGCGAGGAACGCCGCACCGGCCGACGAGCCCGCGCCGAGATCGCCGCCCGAGATGTTCTTGAGGTCGGCGAACGTGCCCTTCATCGCGTCCTTGTGCACGTCGAGGAGCGGCAGCGGCCAGAGGCGCTCGCCCGTCGCTTCTCCCGCAGCACGCAGCTCCGCTTCGAGGGCAGCGGTCGAGGCGAACATGCCGGCGACTTCGTGGCCCAGCGCAACGACGACGGCACCTGTCAACGTCGCGAGATCGACGACCACGTCGGGCTTCACTTTCGCCCCGGCGTAGCAGAGGAGATCCGCGAGCACGAGCCGACCTTCGGCGTCCGTGTTCAGGACTTCGACGGTCGTGCCGTTCATCGCGATGTGGATGTCGCCAGGCTTCGTCGCGTTGTCGCCGGGCATGTTCTCGGTCGCACCGACGAGTCCATGGACTTCGTAGTGCACGTCGAGCGTGCGCAGTGCGTGGAACGCGCCCAGCACGGCCGCTCCGCCCGACATGTCGTAGCGCATCTCGTCCATCTTCGCGGCCGGCTTGATCGAGATGCCGCCCGAGTCGAACGTCAGTCCCTTCCCGACGAGCGCGATGCGACCCTTCGATTTGCCCTTGGGCTTGTAGACGAGGTGCACGAGGCGCGGCGGTTGGCGTGATCCGGCGGCGACGCCGAGGAGCAGGCCCATGCCGAGCTTGGCCATGGCCTTCTCGTCGTGGATCGTGCACGTGATGCGGCCAGTTCTCGCGAGCCCCTTCGCAGCGTTCGCGAGCTCGATCGGCGTGAGGCGGTTCGCAGGCTCGTTCTGGAGATCGCGCGTGAACGCGCACGCTTCGGCGAGGATGCGGCCGCGCTCGATGCCCGCGGCGCAGTCCTTCGGCGCGACGAGGCTGAACGTCTCGAGCTTGGGAGACTTCGACTTGCTCTTGCCCTTCTCGAAACGATAGCTGCCGAGCAGTGCGCCTTCGGCGAGCGCGGTTCCGACGACGGCCGCGCCGAGCTTCTCGATCACGATGCGCGGAACGATCAGGGCGGCGCGCTTGGCGCCTTGGGCTTCGGCTTTCTGCGCGACGAGCGCGCCGAGTCGACGCACGCGTTCGGCGTCGAGGGCGCTGAGCTTGCCGATGCCGACTCCGAGCACGCGCTGGTGCGCGGCGTCGGCGCTGCGGGACTCGCGAAATTCACCGGAGAAACCGGTCCAGGCGAAGTCGCGCACGGCGAGTTCCTTGCCGACCTCGGGCTTGGAGCCTTCCTCAGCGAGGACGGCGACGAGTTCGTGCGCGTCGAGGCGGGTGTGGGAGTCGATGTGGTTTAGTTTCATGACTTCATGCCGAAGCGAAGCGGAGGCCAATATTGAACGTACGTGACGGTCTGGGCGCGTCGGAGACGGATCCGACAGTCGGTACGAAGAGCTGGGGAGAGCAGGGAGCAGCGCGAGCGTGTGTGAGGGACGGTGGCGAAGGTCCGTGCGAAAGAGCCGGGAGAGCGAGTACCGGAACGAGTGTGTGTTCGAGTGTCACCGACGACGGCAGACCGGACTGACGCGCGTGTCACCAGTGGCTCGCACCGCAAGCGGTGCTCACGTCCGCCCGTCACGAGTGGTTCGCACCCTGACGGATGCCCACGTGAGGTGCTCACATGCCGTGGTATTTCGGCCCCCCCCCGCCCTCCGGCACGACCCACTCGATGTTCTCGTACGGATCGGCGATATCGCACGTCTTGCAGTGCACACAGTTGCTGAAGTTCACCGTCGGCCCCTTCGGCTGACCTTCCTTCGGCCACTCGTACACCGCCGCGGGACAGAAGTGCTGGCAGGGATTCCCGAACTCTTTCGTACACCGGTCGACGCAAATCGTCGTGTCGAGCACGAGCAGGTGCGCCGGCTGATCTTCCTCGTGAATCGTGCCCGAGTGGTACACGTCCGTGAGTTTGTCCATCGAGCGCGCGTCGTCGAAGACGGGCTTCACCATGCGCGACTCGGCGACACGACGCGTGGTCGTGTGATCCGCGTGTCCCTTGCGACGCGCGACCAATCCGCGTCCGCCCGTGATCATCT
>JAYTBY010000350.1:0-3879 GCA_043736755.1 Planctomycetota bacterium
CACGGTCAGCTGCTCCTGGAGGATCGCCGCCGCGCCGTAGGCTTCGAGCGCCCACACTTCCATCTCGCCGAAGCGCTGGCCGCCGAAGCGCGCCTTGCCGCCGAGAGGCTGCTGCGTGATGAGGCTGTACGGCCCCGTCGCACGCGCGTGCACCTTCTCGTCGACGAGGTGGTGCAACTTCAGCATGTACATGACGCCGACGGTGACCTGTTGCTCGCACGCAACGCCCGTCCGTCCATCGAAGAGCGTGAATTTGCCGCTGGTGGGCAGACCCGCCTCGATGAGGGTCTTCTCGATCTCCACTTCCTTCGCGCCATCGAACGCGGGCGTGCAAGCCCGGATACCGAGCTTGCGACACGCGAGACCGAGGTGCGTTTCGAGGATCTGTCCGACGTTCATGCGGCTCGGCACACCGAGCGGATTGAGCACGATGTCGACCGGCGTTCCGTCCTCGAGGTACGGCATGTCCTCGACCGGACAGATCTTGCTGATGACGCCCTTGTTGCCGTGGCGTCCGGCCATCTTGTCGCCGACGGACAGGTTCCGCTTCGTGGCGACGTAGACCATGACCTTTTCGAGCACGCCCGTCGGCAGCTCGTCACCGCGCGACAGGCGGTTGACGACCTTGTTCTTCTCGGCCTCGCGGGCCTCGATGCGGGCCGTGTACTCGTTGATCGCGCCCAGCGCCTTCTCGCGCTTTTCCTTCTGCGCGAAGTCCTCCGCGGCGCGCTGACAGAGCAGCTTGACACGACGCAGTTCGTCGTAGGTCGCCGTGTCGTCGATCAGCGCGGGCTTGTTCGTCAGTTCGTCGACGATATCCGTGCCGAGCGCGACCTTCACCTCGCGCAGCATTCCGACGGTGTTGTCGCGTAGCGCCTTCAGGAAGTCGCGTTCCGCATCGCGGATGACCCCGAGCGCCTTGGTTCGCTCGGCGTCGGTCAAGTTGACGCGGCGGCTGTACTTCTGCGCGTCGATCACGACGCCGCGCGTGCCCGGAGGCATCGTGAGGCTCGCGTTCTTCACGTCCACGCCGGCCTTGCCGAAGATCGCGTGAAGCAGTTTCTCTTCCGGCGTGAGCTCGCTCTTGCTCTTCGGCGCGACCTTGCCGACCAGGATGTCGCCGGCTTCGACGAACGTCCCGATGCGCACGATGCCGGCATCGTCGAGGTTCGACAGGGCCTTTTCCCCGACGTTCGGGATGTCGCGCGTGAACTCTTCCTTCCCGAGCTTCGTCTCGCGGATTTCGACCTCGTACTCCTCGATGTGGATCGAGGTGAACGTGTCGTCCTGGACGAGGCGCTCGGACACGAGGATCGCGTCCTCGTAGTTGAAACCGTCCCAAGGCATGAACGCGACGAGCAGGTTCTTGCCCAGCGCGAGCTCGCCCAACGAGGTCGACGCGCCGTCGGCGAGCAGTTGGCCCTTCTTGACGGTCTGACCTTCCTGGACGACCGGGCGGTGGTTCTGCGTGGTCCGCTCGTTCATTCCGCGGAACTTGGTCAGCTCGTACTCATCGTCGTCGATGACGATCCGGCGGCTGTCCGCGTACTTCACGACGCCCGGCTTCTTCGCATACACCGGCAGGCTCGAGTTGCGCGCGACGGCGAGTTCCATGCCCGTACCGACGACCGGGATCTCCGGACGCAGGAGCGGAACGGCCTGCCGTTGCATGTTCGAACCCATCAACGCGCGGTTGGCGTCGTCGTGTTCGAGGAACGGGATCAGAGCCGCGGACACACCGATGATCTGGTTCGGCGCAACGTCGACGTAATCGACTTCGGTCGGCGGAACCTCGATGTTGTCGCCGTTCCGGCGCGCGAGCACGCGATCACCCGCGAGGATGTTGCCGGGTCCGAGCTCGACGTCGGCGGGCGCCATGACGAGCCCACTCTCCTCGTCGGCGCGCAAGTACTTGACCTCGTCGGTCAATTTGCCGTCACGAATGCGGCGGTACGGCGCCGTGAGGAAGCCGTATTCGTCGAGCCGCGCGTAGATCGCGAGCGAGCTGATCAGACCGATGTTGCTGCCTTCCGGCGTCTCGATCGGGCACAGGCGACCGTAGTGGGACAGGTGCACGTCGCGCACGTCGAAGCCGGCGCGCTTGCGGTTCAAACCACCCGGCCCGAGGGCCGAGAGCCGACGTTCGTGCGTGAGCTGGCTGAGCGGATTGGCCTGGTCGACGACCTGGCTGAGCTCGCTGCGACCGAAGAAGTATTCGACGGCGCTGGAGAAGGTCTTCGAGTTGATGAGCGTGCGCGGACTGACCGATTCGGCCCCCGCGTCCATGTTCATCCGCTCTTGAGCGGTCCGACGCAGCTTCAGCAGGCCCTTGCGGAACTCGTCCGCCGCGAGCTCGGCGATCGTGCGCACGCGTCGGTTGCCCAGGTTGTCGATGTCGTCGATCTCACCCTTGCCCTCACGCAAATCGACGATGTAGGCGATGCAGTGGATGAAGTCGTCGGCCTGCAGGACTTGGATGTCCTCGTCCGTCGTGAGGCCGAACTTGCGGTTCAACCGGAAGCGACCGACGCGACCCAGGCGGTAGCGCTGGGCGTCGAAGAACTTCTCGTGGAAGAGCTCGCGCGCCTTCTCGAGCTGGACCGGGTTGCCCGGGCGCAGGCGGCTGTAGATCTTGAGCAGCGCCTCTTCGTGGCTCTTCGTCGGATCCTCGTGCAACGAGTTGACGATGAGCATGTCGATCGTGCGCGGATCCGCGTCGATGACCTCGACCTCGGCCAAGTCTGACCCGGAGATCTCGAGCGCCGAACTCTCAGGGATAGGCATTCCCGAGCGCACGAGCACTTCGCCCGTCTTCAGGACGACGATGTCGCCGACGGCGATCTTGTCCGTGATGCTCTTCGCGAACGTGTTCGCGGTCTGCGTCTTGTTCTTCTTGACCACCTCGGTCTTGTAGAAGCGGCGCAGAATGTCACGGTCGGTCGACAGCGACTCGGACAGCGCCCGCAAGAGCGTCACCGCCGAGAACTTGCCCGACTGGTCGATGCGGACCGAGAGCGTGTCCTTCTTCGTGACGTTGATCTCGACCCACGAACCACGCTCGGGGATGATCCAGCACGAGTGCAGCTTGCGGTTGTCCCCCGCCGTCGACTGGTCGTAGCTGAAGTCCACGCCCGGCGAGCGGTGGAGCTGGCTGACGATCACGCGCTCCGAGCCGTTGATGATGAACTCGCCGCCCCCGACCATGATCGGGATCTCGCCGAGGTACACCTCTTCTTCGACCGGTTCGGGCTTGATCAGGCGCAAGCGCACCTTGAACGGATACCCGTACGAGAGGCGCAACTTGCGGCACTCGTCGATCGTGTACCGCGGCCGCCCGAGTTCGTAGCCGACGTACTCGAGGCACATCGTCTTGTCATACGAGTAGATCGGAAAGACCTCGCGCAGGAGCGCTTCGAGTCCCTCGATCTGCCGTTGCGACTGCGGCTGCTCCGCAGCTAGGAACGCGTGGTAGGCGAGCGTTTGGATCTCGACGAGGTCCGGAAGCTCGACGATGGCCGGATAGCGGCCGTACCGGCGCACGGGGGCGTGGGTCTTGGTCATGGGCGGTGGCGGTGAGAGGCGCGGGACGGTTCGATGTGGTGACGACACATCGTGGATCCCGGATTCGGCTCTCGACCTGGTGGGCTCGACCTAGGGGACTCGACCTGAAGGACGGCTCGAACCGCGCACGAACGCGGGCCGGGCCTGAGGGACGCGCGACGCAAACGACGCGCGACAGGATGGTGCGGCGCGGACTCGGATCGAGCTCGCGGCGAAAGGAAGCGGGCGACGAAAGACGAACAGCTCTCGATCAGGGTGGACGGGGACGTCGCAGCGCGTCACGCAGGCGGATGGGAGTGGCGACACCTCTCCCCCGGT
>JAYTBY010000351.1:0-1732 GCA_043736755.1 Planctomycetota bacterium
GCGCCCGCGATCATGCGCATCGCCTCGACGAAAGTGAGGCCGCCATCGGCGGCGAGCCGCTCGGCTGCGCGAAAACTAGCGAGCGTCCGCGCGATCCGCTCACGATCGACTTCGACCCACTCACCGCGCAGCAACGCGAGCCCGCTCGTTCCGGCGAGCAGCGCCTCCACCTCGGCGCTCGTCAGCGGCTCGCCGTCGAGCACGAGGTCCGCGCGAAAGTCGAGCAACGCACCCTGCCCAAGTCCTGTCGGCGCGCCGCCGCCGACCGTGCCGACGACGCGCGGTCGTGGCGGCCGTCCGGCACGCCAGTTCCGAGGCAGGCGCACGACGACGCCCGCTCGCTCGAGCTCGTGCGCGTCACCGAGCAGACGGAAGGCCTCGTCGGGCGACCAGCGCAGCGGGTGAAAGATCTCGCCGGCGGCGACCATCGCGCGCAGCCACTCGCAGCGCTCCGCTGCGCGCTGCACGGGCACGAGCAGCGAGAGCAGGCGCGCCTTGTTCGAAGCCCCCGCATATTCCTCGAGAGCCTGTCCCAACGGTTGGTGCTGAGCCTTCCCGGTCGCCCCGAGACGGCCGGTGTACGTTGCCAGGAAGGCGAACGGAGCCTCGGCGTCGCGACGGTTCTCGGCCAAGTTGAAGTGCACGCGCCCGACCACGTTCCAGGCCGGGTCGAGGCTCGCGAGGAACTCTGCGAGCGTCACGCCGGAGTGTTCGAGTTCCGCGACGAAGGCCTGACCGAGTTCCTTCCACAGATCGCGCAGCACGAAGACGGTCAGGTATTCGGCTCCGATCATCACGGGGGCAGACAGGAGCAGAGCCTCGAGCTCGGCGTCTTCGGGCGCTTCCGGCGGCACGATCTCCGTGCGCGCGGCGACTGCGTCCGCGTGCGTGCACAGGGCCGTGACGAGGCGCCGCGCGTAGTCGCGCCACCACCCGAAGACCGGCGGCAGGAAGCTGGCGACCTCGCGCGCGCCCAGTGCGAGCAGCCCAGACCCGGAGCTGCGTGCGAAGGCGAGTTCGAGTTCCTCGGCGCGTTCCTGCGCGAGCTCCGTCGCATCGTCCGTGGTGACCAGCAGGAGGTGGCCGTGCGGCGTGAGGCCCAGCGTCCGTCCCTTCCTACGCGCGATTCCGGACAACGGCACGGGGATCCTCGATGATCGGCTCATGCCTCGAACTCGCCCACGACGGACTGACGGCGATCATGCCACGCTTTCGCTAGGGATCAACAAGGCCCCCAGCGCGACGGTATTCAGCAACGTACGGCATCCTGTCGGCCTCCGACACGGATCCCTCGTGGAACGTTCGTACCTCCGGAGAAGCGTCAACTCCCTACGGAAGCGCCAGTGCGGCTACTATGGCGAGGAGTTTTCAGGGCTGGCCGACTCGTCAGGTGAAACGGCAGTTCGAGCCTGAAATCGAGCCGTTTGGGCCTTCGTGACCGGTCGCGGCGACGACGCGGGTTCGGTGTCGCTCGGAGAGCGGGGCGCGACGCAGCCGGGGACGCGCAAGCGGCGTCCGAGTGGCTGAGCGCCGCGACGGCGCGCATTCGTGGATGCTAGGAGGAGCGGCAGCGCCGCAGGGGAGCCGCCGGTGACTCGAACCCACTCACGAACTTCGCGGAGGCGACGTTAGTAGCCCGTTCTAAAAAGTCCGGCCGCCTGAAGAAGTGTGCCTAAGCAATGCAAGGAGGACGAAGGAGCGACGCCGGAAGCGGCCTCCTTGGCCGCTGAGG
>JAYTBY010000352.1:0-3872 GCA_043736755.1 Planctomycetota bacterium
CCGCGCTCGTTCCACATCGTCCACGGACCGACGCGCAGGCCCGAGGCGTACGCGCCTTCGGAGGCTTTCGTGCCGTTCGGATGCCAGAAGATCCAAGTCCCGGAGCGCTCACCGCCCGACCACGAACCCTCGGACTGTTTCGCCCCGGTCGCGGACCAGTAGGTGAAGAGCCCCACGCGCTCGTACTCGCGGTACTCGCCTTCGTAGAACTTGGCACCGTTGTCGTGCCAGGCGGTCCACACTCCGGCCCGACGTCCATCGACGACGGGACCGGAGCGCGCAGGAAGTCCGTTCTCGTGGAGGATGGTCGAGATCTCGGCGCCGGGTATCGGCGAGGACACTTGCGCCAAGAGGATCGCAGCGAAGCAAATCATGAGCGCGCGAGAGTAGCGCACGCTGGCCAAGTTCGGACAGGCGGAATGGACTTCACGAAAGCTCGCGCCCCCCGAGCGATTCGACACGAACGTCCTCGACGTAGACGCCGGTGCGGCGGCCGTCGAGCGATCCATCGGCGTGCCAGAACCGCCAAGGTCCGTGCTGCATCCCGGCGCGGAACTCCCCTTCGGACGCCCGCGCGCCGTGCTCGTGCCAAGCGCTCCACCAGCCCTCGAGGACATCGTCGACGAACGTGCCCTCCGCACGCCGCTCGCCGTTCTCGTGCCACAGATTCCACACGAGGTTCCTACGTCCAGCTTGGTAGTCGCCCTCGGCCGCGCGCACCCCGTTCACGTGCCATGTCGTCCACACGCCTTCCCGCGCCCCGTGTCGGTACTCGCCGCGTGCGAGGACTGCGCTGCTCGGGTGCCAAGCGGTGAACGCGCCATGCAGACGACCGGTCAGCCACCCACTCTCCGATTTCGGCCTCCCGTTCCTGTGAGACGCAGCCCAAACGCCGACGCGCCGGCCGTCCTGGTAGTCACCACGCAGAGCGAGGACTCCGTTGTCGTGCCAGAAGGACCAAGTCCCCCGCGCCAGGCCTTCCCGGTAGTTTCCGCTCGCACGTTCGTTGCCGCCTGCGCGCCAGATGGTCCAGGCGCCCTCGCGACAACCGTCGCGGTACTCGCCCTGCGCTCGACGCGCGCCGCCGGCGAAGTAGCGCGTGGACCATCCGTGGCGAACATCGAGTGCGTACTCGCACTCGACGAGCTTCTTGCCTGAGGACGCGAACAAGATCCACGTGCCGACGCGCTTGTCGTCGACCAACGGACCTTGGGCCGAGCGCGAACCATCGGCTCGACGGACGACGTGGATCATCGCGCGGCCAACCTTCGGAAAGACGGTGAGGAACGCACGAACCTGAACCCGCGACGGAGCAGCGACAGGAGCAGCGACAGGAGCAGCAGGGGCGTGCGCAGCCGCGACAGGCAGAGAGGCCGTACGATCGAGGCCCTCAAGGCGATCAGTCGGAGATGCGTTTGTCGTCGCGATAGGTACCGCTCCACTCGGGATCGCGCGCGCCGTCGGCCTTCCAGTAGGCCCAGGCGCCTTCGCGCTTGCCCGCTTTCATCGTGCCCTCGATCTGCAGGCCACCGGCCTCGAACCAGTAGCGCACGGGTCCTTCCTGTACGCCGTCGACGAACGTCTGCTCGCTCTTCTTGGCTCCACCGGTGAACCACTCGCGCGCAGCGCCGTGCGCCTTCCCCGCACGGTACGAGCCCTCGACGAGGATCGTGCCATCGACGGCTGTCACGCGCCGGAGGCCCTGGAGTTGGCCGCCTTCGTACTCCTCGTCCACGCGCGCGCCGGCTTCGTCGTGACGAATCCAAGGCCCCTGCTCATTGCCCTTCACGTAGAGGCCGCGCACGAGCACACGACCGGCGTTGTCGAACTCCTCCCAGGCACCATCGCGCTGCCCGTCGGTGTAGTTCCCGCGCGAAGCCACGCGGCCGTTCCGAACCTGGACCGATTCGCCGTGAGAGCGTCCGTTGCGCCAATTCGTGGACGACTTCAACGAGCCGTCGCTCGACCATTCGTACGTGGTCCCTGACTGCAGGCCGCCGGCGTACGTGCGCGTGATACGCGGCGCGCCGTCCTCGTACCACGACGTGTAGAGCCCCTCGCGCAGATCGGCGACATACGTCACCGAGCTCTTCTGGAAGCCCGATTCGTGCCACTCCTGCGTCAACCCCTCCTGACGACCCTCGCGCCACGTCCGTGTGACAGCCACGGCACCGTTCGAGTGCCAGCGCACGTCGGGGCCGTGATCGATTTGCGTTCCGGTGCGGACGTAAGTGGCACGGAGCGGATCTCCGTCGGCGCTCGTGCGCAAGATCCGTTCGACCTGCGCGCCGGCGAACGACGAGATCGGCGGGTCGAGGCCGAGCGGAGGTGCCATGATCGATCGCGCCGGCGGTGCGACGACCGGCGCGGAAGGAGCGACGACGGGACCGCTGCCGGCCGACGATCCGGTGGCGCCCGGTGGTAGCGACTGTTGCCCGAGTACGGCGAGAAGTAGCACGGAGAGGATCATGCGAGGATCATGCGAGGGTCAGGCTTCGTGTTCGAGATCGCGCGCGAGCGCTGCGCGCTGGGCGTCGGAGAGGACCGTCTCGGCGTTCGCGCCGGGCTGGTCGCAACCGACGGATTGCGGCATGCGCGGGCCGACGTCGAATTTCAAGTATTGCACGGACGACAAGCGGCCGCGACCGCGTTGGCGTTCGTCGAATCGAGCACGCGCGCGCGAGCCGTCGTCGAGGCCGACGTACAGGTGTTCGGGCAGATCGAGCCAGGCCGAGAGGAGCTTCTCGCGCAGCGCGGGATCGTCGATCCCGACGAGCAGCGTGCAGCCGAGGACTCCCGCGGATCCGAGGAGCTCGTTGTACGTGTCGATCTCGTGCTGCACGTCGGCTTCCCGCACGATCCGCTCGATCCTCATCATCTCCTGGATCTGGTAGTGAATCGTGAGGGTGTGCTCGAAGAGAAACGTCAAGTGCTCGCCGACCTGGACGCGGCGGATCTCCTTCGCGGCGAGTGCTTCGAGACGCAGCCCGTCGCGGCGTTCGCCGTACGTCATGAAGTCGAGGACGTCCGCGCGGCTTACACGTTTCAAGGTGAACTCTCCGGCGCGGACTTTTGGAACGGATCGCCGCGATACGCGCGCGCCAAGATGCTCATCGGGTGCATGGGCTTCGTGCCGGCGTGTTGCTCGAATTGGAGCGCGGCGAGCGGGCAGTCCGTGGACCACGTCGCGGCGCCCGGAGCTCGCATGCCCTCGAATGCGTGCGCGCCCGCCCGTTGACTGGGCTCGAACCCCTCGACCGTCATCGCAAATGTGCCGTCGTGGCCGCAGCACTCGGTCACGGGCACGACGCGCGCGCCGAGCACGCGCTTGAAGAGGTCACGCGCGCGCAGGCCGATGCCTTGGGCGCGGAGATGGCAAGGCGCGTGGTAGGCGAGTGGGCCGTCGGGTCTCGAGCGCACGTCTTTCGAGAAACGTGGCTCGTCGCGGATCGACCACAGGAACTCGCACGGATCCACGACCTGCGTGGAGAGTGATCGCGCGCGTTCGCGATCACGTCCCTCGAGGAGCGTCGGCCACTCGCGGCGCAACATCATCGAACACGTCGGGTTGATCGCGACGACCTTCGCACCCGCGGCGACGAAGGGTTCGAGGACGTCGAGCGTCTGCCGCGCGCGTTCGCGCAGCGTGTCCAAGTCACCGTGTTCCCATGCCGGCATTCCACAGCACGCGAGACCGGCGACACACTTCACGCCGATGCCGTTTTTCTCGAGCACCAGGAGCGTGTCACGGCCGATCTCGGGCTCGTTGTTCTCGACGTAGCACGTCGGGAAGAGCACGGCTTCGGCGGGCGGCGCGCTCGCGACCCGGCCGGTGGAGTTCGCCCAACTCTGGAACGTCGTCGACGCGAAGT
>JAYTBY010000353.1:0-3868 GCA_043736755.1 Planctomycetota bacterium
ACCCACCACCGACAGCGGCTCCGTCCCCGACCCGAGTCGAACGCGTCGGACCACAACCCACGAATGCGGGTAAGGTGGACGAGGAGTTCGCAAGCCCCCCGACACCACCTTCGAGCCATGCAGAAGCTCCTCGCCGCGTTTGCGGCCGCCCTCGCTTCGTTCGCCGCCACGCCGTCGAGCGCGCAGGAGTGCGTGTTCCCGCTCCACCCGGGTCCGCTCGACCGCGTGCAGCCCGATGGCTCGACGATTCAGGTGTTCCAGCGCGGCGACGCGTTCGCGAACTGGCTCGAGGACGCCGAGGGGTATCCGATCGTCGAGAGCGCGGCGGGCTTCGTCTATGCGCGACTCAGGAGCGACGGCGCGCTCGCAGCGACCGAAGCGCGCGTCGGTGCCGCGAACCCGCGCGCGCTCGGCATCCCTGTTCGTGTCGTGCCCGCGAGTGCGACCGCGCTCCTGCGGCCAGGAAATCCACGAGCCAAGGCCGGACATCTCCACGCGCCGGCGCAGCAAGGTGGCGGCGGCGCTTTCGCACTGGGCGTGGGTTCAGTGAAGAACCTCGTCGTGCTGCTGCGCTTCTCGAACCACGGTCCCACGGGTCAGAACCGGACGGTCCCGACGCAAGCGAACTTCACGACGATCATGAATGCCGTCGGCGGTGACCCGACGCTCGCGCCGTCGGGCAGCGTGCGCGATCACTACCTCGAGACGTCGTACGGTCAGTTCACGATCGACTCGACCGTCGTCGGTTGGATCGACGTTCCGAACACCGAGGCCTACTACGCGAACGCGAACTCGGGGCTCACGTCGCGCACGTGGGAGCTCATCCAAGCCGGGCTCGCGGCAGCGGATCCGCTCGTCGACTTCGCGCAGTTCGACCAGGACGGCGACGGTCGCATCGACGCGATCACGTTTTTGCACTCGGGCTACGGCGCCGAATGGGGCGGAACGGATTCGTACGGCACCCCGAGCGTCGATCGCATGTGGTCGCACAAGTGGGAGATCCCGGCGTGGACCAGCGCCGAGGGCGTGAAGGTCGCCGACTACAACATCTCGCCCGGGCTCTGGAGCACGTCGGGCTCGGCACCTGGTCGCATCGGCGTCGTCTGCCACGAACTCGGCCACTTCTTCGGGATGCCCGACCTCTACGACACCGGCGGCATCGGCAACAACAGTCAGGGCATCGGCAATTGGTGCCTGATGGCTGCGGGAGCGTGGGGATTCGACTCGTCGCAGCAATATCCCTCGCACATGGCGGCGTGGGCCAAGGTGAAGCTCGGTTGGGTCGTGCCGACGACGATCCTCCCCGGTGCCCAATCACTGGCGCAGGTGGAGACGAACTCCGTCATCGCGAAGATCGACAGCGGATATCCACCGGGCGAGTACTTGCTCGTCGAGAATCGACAGAAGGTCGGTTTCGATCTGCAATTGCCCCAAGGCGGGCTTGCCGTGTGGCACTGCGACGAGGGCAAGGGCGAGCTCGGTCAGAACAATCCGAACAACGACGAGGGCTATCCGGGACAGAGCGGTTGGCCGGGGAACGCCAAGCACTACCGCGTCGCACTGTTGCAAGCGGACGGTGGTTTCAACCTGGAGAACAACTCAGGTCGCGGCGATGCAGGCGACGTGTATCGATCGGGCGGCACGAGCCAGATCACGAACTCGAGCACACCGGACACGGACGCGTACCAATCCGGCTCGAACTTCGACAACAACAACCGTCTCACGTCGATCAGCGCGTCGGCCGCGACGATGACGTTCACGTACACGAACACGTCGGCGCCCACGATCACGACGGCGAGCCTTGCGGGGGCGACACTCGGAGCCGCGTACAGTGCGACGCTCGCGTCGACGGGTGGCACGAACCCGAAGACGTGGAGTGAGTATCGCGCGAACCCGACTTACGCCGTAGCGGGTCTCGGGCCTCAGACATTCGCGCTGGGGGGAACGGCACAGAATTGGCGCGCCGATGATCAAGTGTGGAGCACCACACTGCCCTTCGCCTTCCCGTACTGGGACACGCAGTACACGACGATCCGCGTCAGCTCGAACGGGTTCATCGACCTCGCGCCGACCGGAGCCGAGCCGTACAGCCGCGCCGATTGGCTGCGCTTCTCGCTGCGTATCGCGCCGCTGTGGGACGACTTGCGCACGGACACGAGCGGTCGCGACATCTTCGTCGACACGAGCGTCGCGAATCAGGTGCGGATCCGCTGGGCGGCCGAGCACTACGCCAGCGCGACGGCCTGCAATTTCGCTGTCGTTCTGTTCGCGGACGGCCGCATTCGCTTCGAGTACGGCGCGGGGAACGCGAACCTCACGCCGATCGTGGGCATTTCGCGCGGCGAAGCCGGCGGTTATCACATCCCGACGTCGCACAGCGGACAGAGCTCGCTGACGAACGCCGCGACGCTGCTCTTCACGTTGCAGGGCTCGCAGATCCCGCCCGGGATGACGCTCACGTCGGCCGGCGTGTTGTCGGGGACGCCGACGATCGCCGGTACGTACTCGCCGCGTTTGCGCGTGACGGACAACGTGCGTCGCTACGACCAAGATCCGTTCACGCTCGTCGTGAGCGGGTCGGACAACGATGGCGATGGTGTGCCGAACGGGAGCGACAACTGCCCGAGCGTCGCGAATCCGTCGCAGAGCAACGCGGACGGCGATGCGACCGGCGACGCGTGCGATACGTGCACGGACACGGACGGCGACGGGTTCGGAAACGCGGGTTTCCCGGCGAACTCGTGTCCTGTTGATGGCTGCCCGAGCGATCCACTGAAGAGCGCGCCCGGTGCGTGTGGTTGTGGAGTCGCCGACACGGACTCGGACGGTGACGGCACGGCGAATTGCCTCGACGGCTGCCCGAGTGACCCGCTGAAAATCGCAGCGGGGCTGTGTGGTTGCGGGGTCGCCGACACGGACAGTGACGGTGATGGAACGCCCAACTGCAACGACGGTTGTCCCAACGATCCGTTGAAGCTCGCCCCCGGGTTGTGCGGGTGCGGAATCGCGGACACCGACAGCGACGGCGATGGAACGCCCAACTGCAACGATGGTTGCGCGTTCGATCCCTTCAAGATCGCGCCCGGCGCGTGCGGTTGCGGAATCGCGGACACGGACTCGGATGGCGATGGGGCTCCGAACTGCAACGACGGTTGCCCGAGCGATCCGCTGAAGACGACGCCGGGAATCTGCGGTTGCGGTGTGGCCGATACGGACAGCGATGGCGACGGCACGCCGAACTGCAACGATGGTTGTCCCAACGATCCGCTGAAGCTCGCGCCCGGCGCGTGTGGTTGCGGAATCGCGGACACGGACTCGGATGGCGATGGGGCTCCGAACTGCAATGACGGTTGCGCGAGCGACCCGCTGAAGACGACGCCGGGAATCTGTGGTTGCGGAGTGGCCGACACGGACAGCGATGGCGACGGCACGCCGGACTGCAACGATGGTTGTCCCAACGATCCGTTGAAGCTCGCACCCGGCATGTGTGGTTGCGGAATCGCGGACACGGACACGGATGGCGATGGGACTCCGAACTGCAACGACGGTTGCCCAAGCGATCCGTTGAAGACCGCGCCGGGAATCTGCGGCTGTGGAGTCGCGGACACCGACACGGATGGCGACGGTGCGTACGACTGCGATGGCGACAAGTGTCCCCTCGACCCGCTCAAGATCGCGCCGGGTTTCTGTGGCTGCGGCATCGCCGACACGGACAGCGATGGGGACGGTCTCCCGAACTGCCTCGACCTGTGCCCGAGTGACCCACTGAAGATCGCGCCGGGTGCGTGCGGGTGCGGCGTCGCAGACACGGACTCGGACGGTGATGGATCGGCCAACTGTGTCGACGGTTGCCCGACAGATCCGCTGA
>JAYTBY010000354.1:0-1729 GCA_043736755.1 Planctomycetota bacterium
AAGGCGACGTAGCCGATGCGGTTCTCGTCATCGACGATCCGCTCGTGGCGCACGGTGGGTTCCAGCACGCTGGCCGTCGTCACGGTCATGGTCCGCTCGAGCCCGTCCAGGCCGCGCACGACGAGCTCGAGCTCGCGCGGCTCTGGCGTCGAGACGAGCGCGCGGAATCCGTCGTGCCCGATGTCGGTCCAAGCCTGGCCCGCGACACGAACGATGGCGTCGCCGGCGCGAATGCCCGCTGTTTCGGCCGGTCCCCCGAGCAACGGAAAGAGGATGCGCCCGTCGCCGGACGGCGCGCGCAGCGAAACGCCCAGACCGTGGAAGCGCCCCTCGGTCTCGCGATCGAGTTGGCGGAGGTCGTGTGCGTCGTACCAGCTCGACCACGGGTCGAGTCCGTCCGCGAGACCGCGCAGAGCGTCGTCGAGCAGCTCGTCGTCGCCGACCGGCCGCACGTAGGCTTCGCGCGTCCAATCGCGGACCTCTCGATACCGCTCGAGGTCCGGATCGGCACCGGGCCAGACCAGCACGGCTCCAGCAGCGGCGAGCGCGAAACCGCCGGCGAACGGTAGGAGCAGCGAGGGGGCTTCGATTTCGCGCGGGTTCATGCGGCGCGAGGATTCTAGACATACATCAGGCCTCGCGACTTCACTCGCCGCGTGTCCTCCGCTGGGGACGGCCTCGATTGGGCTCTCGGGCCTGCGGGGCGTCGCAAGTCGATCCGTTCTCTGGCACGCCGTTCGACGGCGCGCACTCGTCCATGCGCGCCCGATCCCTAGTTGCTCTTGCGTCGGCGATCTCGCTGGCAGCGGGGCAATCGGGAGATCTCGCGAACGACCTCGCCCGTGCGCGCACGGACTTCGCAACGGCCGATCGAGATGGGGACGGGCGCGTGACGTTCACGGAATTGCGCGAACGCCGCATCGTCGTCTCGGAAGCCGAGTTTCGGGCCGAGGACGCCGACCTGAGCGGTGCCTGGTCGCGCGATGAGTTCACGGTTCAGTTCCGGTCGTCGCTGATGCGGGCGGGCCGACGACCCGCGTCGGATCTCGAGGCTGATGTCGCACGAGTCCTCGGACTGCGTCGAGCCAAGACCGTCGACGCAGCTCGATCGGGACACGGACCCGCGGCGGGCCGGCTCGTCGCAGGAGCCTACGGCGCTACTCCCGACATCCTCGAGTTGGACGCGAAGGTCGAGCGTGCTCTGGCCGACCTCGAGGATCGGGCGTCGGGACGCGGTGCCGTGCGCCCGGACTTCGAGCGCGTGCGCAGAGCGTGGAACGAGCGCATGTCGCGTTCACGAGCGTTGGACGGGGTGGCGACCCTGGGGCCCGATCCGAGCCCACGGTTTCTCGGTGCACTCGACGCCCTCGAGGTGCGCGCGCGCGCGGGGTCCGTGCCCCGTGCCGAATTCGCGACGCTGCGCGCCGCGTGGGGGGAGCGGCCACGGCGTGCGCTCGATCCCGAGGTCCCGAGCAAAGCCCGTGAAGGGATTTCGATCGAGGCGCGGTTCGAACATGCGCTCGCGACGCTCGAGGGCAAGGCCCGCGCGCGCGCGACAGGATCCGTGGACTGGACGCGCGTCGCGGATCTGGTCGTGGAGCGGGTGCGGCGATCCGTGCAAGGCGCGGAACCCACGCTGCCGCCGGTCGACGATCCGCGTGTGGCGCGGGCGACCGCCGAGCTGCGCGACCTGTTGGCGAACCTCGAACGCCGCGCCCAAGAAGGTGCG
>JAYTBY010000355.1:0-3859 GCA_043736755.1 Planctomycetota bacterium
CTAGCCAGAGAGATCCACTTGGCCCGACTTCACACACGAACTTCGCGGACGGGACACTAGCAGGCCGGTCCCACGCGAGAGCGTGCGTGCGCATCGGGCCTGGATTCCCCGAGCTTTCCTTCCACGTCGAGGGCTAGGCGACACGTGGAGGTTGGCCCGTCCATCGAGGCGGCCAGGAGCCTTCGCCATGAACCCGTTCCCCACATCCATTCGTCTCGCTCTCCTCGCAACGTGTCTGTCCACGACAGCTCGCGCCGACCTCGTCGAGCAGTTCGTGCCGATCCCGCGGGATTGCACGGCCTGCACGTGGTTCCAAGCGACGATTGGAGGTGGCGCCGCCCCGCTCGGCCACTCGGGCGTGATGAACATCGGATCGATGCCGGTCGGGCCGATCCTCGCCGGCGGGTGGATGACGTTCACGCCGCAGGGCACGTACGTGACGCTGTTCGGCGGCGGCACGACGACGACCGAGGTGCTCTCGCCGGGCGGCACTCCGCTGACCGACGTGCGCGGCGCAGCGCACCTCGCGTCCGCGCTCGGCGTCGTCGTCGACACGACGACCGGCTCGACGGTCGCCGTGACGCTGTACTCGGGTGAGATCATCTGGACGCCGACGAACGCCTACCTCGTCCTCGTCGGCGGTGGCGTGACGACGTACGACATCACGATCGGCGGCAGCTCGATCGCCGGCGTCAAGGGCGTCGCGAAGCTCGGGGCGGAAGTGGTCGACACGAGCCCGGGAATCGGCGTCTCCGCGACGCTGTTCTCCGGCGCCGCGATCTACACGGCCGGCCACACGTACTTGACGGTGACGGGCGGCATCATCTCGACGAGCGAGATCCTGTTCGCCGGCGCACCGATCGCGAGCACGCGCGGCATCACCGCGATGGGCGGCTCGGTCGCGGGCGGCTTCCTCGACTCGGGGAGCTTCCTCTACACGCCGACGAAGGTGCTGCTCGTGCTGACCGGCGGCGTCGTCAGCGTCAGCGAGGTCCTCGATCCCGTAGGCGGCTCGATCGCGACGACGTGGGGAGTCACGCGACAATCGCCGCTGTACGGCGGCGGCGGATTCTTCGCTGGCGTCGCAACCGTCGTGACGAAGACGCGCGAGCTCGTCGTACTCGTCGGCGGCGGCGTCACGACCGGCGAGATCACGACGCCGGCGAGCGCGTCGATCGTCTCCGATGTCTCGATCACACCGTCGAACTCGCTCCTGCACCAGGCCTCGAACCTGTCGATGATGTTCGGCTCGTGGGCACCGTCGGTCGAGTCGGTGCGCGGGACGGTGATCGGCTCGAGCCAGTGAGAAGTGGGGTCGTCTCGGGTCGGCACGTGGGTCCGGTTCGTTGCGAGCTCGCCTGGAGATGACCAGGAGCGCGCAACGCGCCGGAGCGCCGTGTCGAGGATCCTCACCATGAGACCCGTCTTCCTGACCCTCATCCTCCTCTCCTTCGCGCGGCCGGCCCTCAGCCAAGGCTGCAACCTCCCTCAGACGCTCACGACCGGGGTTACCGGCTTCGACATCCCGGGTGGCGTGCCCGGAACCCCGTGGAACTGCGGTCCGGGCCACAACTGGATCGGCTTCCGCTGGACCGCTCCGTGGACAGGCACGTTCGGCATCGACACGTGCGGCGGCAGCTTTGCGGACGACACGGTCCTCGCCGTCCGTACGCCGTGCGGCTCGCCGACGTCGATCGCCTGCAACGACGACTCCTGCGCTTTCCTGTCGGGTCTGCAGTTCCAGGCGCAGGCCGGCGTCGAGTACGAGATCGACATCGGCACGTTCTGGTACGACGGGACGGTCAACTACGGTCGGCTGTCCATCGGGCCCGTCGGCTACGCCGGCACGCAGTTCTGCTTCGGCGACAGCAGTGGCACCGCGTGCCCGTGCAGCAACTTCGGCACGACCGGACGCGGCTGCGGCAACAACGTCGAGTCGCGCGGCGCGCACATGACCGCGAGTGGGATCGCGAGCGTCGGCGGCGACACGATCCGCCTCGGCGCGACCGGGATGCCGAACGCTGCCGCGCTCTTCTTCCAGGGCGCCTCGCGCGTCGCGAATGGCCTGGGGGCCGTCTTCGGCGACGGGCTGAGCTGCGTCGGCGGACCGATCGTGCGGCTCGGCGTCGTGCCCGTCACCGGCGGCAACGCGTACTACCCGCGGACCCAGGACCTGCCTGTCTCCGTGCGCGGTTTCGTCTCGCCCGGCGACGTGCGTCATTGCCAGGCGTGGTACCGCGATCCGCAGCCGTACTGCACGGGGGGCGACATTCAACTACACGCAGGGTCGCACTCTGACGTGGACGAACTGAACGGGTCGCGCTGATCCTCGGGGCGCGGCCTACTCGATCGCCCATTCGGCGGCCTTCGGCGTCAGCGCGCGATCGTGCGTTAGAGTCGATCGCACGGTGGCCACCAGTAAGAAGACAGACGGCCCGGTGCTGTTCAGCGCTCCGGCCAGCGCGCAGCCTCTCGCCGCACGCATGCGTCCGCGCACGCTCGACGATCTCAGCGGCCAGGAACACCTCGTCGGCGTCGGCAAACCGCTGCGCCGCGCGATCGAGGACGGCACGCTCGGCTCCGTGATCCTGTGGGGGCCGCCGGGCACGGGGAAGACGACGCTGGCGAACCTCGCGGCGCTGACGGGCGGTCGCGAGTTCGTGCCGTTCAGCGCCGTCAGTGAAGGCGTTCCGCGACTGCGCGCAATCTTCGAGGCGGCGCGCGAACGACTCGCGCTGTCGCAGAAGCGCACGATCTTGTTCGTCGACGAGATCCATCGACTGAACAAGTCGCAGCAGGACAGCTTGTTGCCCGCGGTCGAGGACGGCACGGTCTCGTTGATCGGTGCGACGACCGAGAATCCGAGCTTCGAAGTCAACGGCGCGCTCTTGTCGCGAGCGCGCGTACTCGTCCTGAAGTCGCTGCAACCCGCGGACGTCGAGCGCGTGCTCCGTCGCGCGTTGACGGATCGCGAGCGCGGTCTCGGCGCGCTAGAAATCACGGTCGACGACGACGTGATCGCGTGGATCGCGGCGCAGGCGGACGGTGATGCACGGCGCGCCCTCACCGTGCTCGACGCTGCGGCGACAACAGTCGGAAGGGGAGGGCGGCTGGATGCGGCAGCAGCGCGTGAAGCACTACAGACACGCGTCGCCGTGCACGGCAAGGGCGGCGACGTCCACTTCGATCAGTTGAGCGCGCTGCACAAGTCGTTGCGCGGCAGCGATCCGCACGCGGCGCTGTACTGGGCCGCGCGGTTGATCGAGGGCGGCGAAGATCCGATGGTCATCTTCCGGCGCGCGATCGCGATGGCGGCGGAGGACATCGGCCTCGCGGACCCGCAAGCGCTGCAGCTCGCGATTGCGGCGCGCGACGCGTACCACATGCTCGGCGCACCCGAGGGCTACCTGCCGATGGGCCAGATGCTCGTGTACCTCGCGACGGCACCGAAGTCAGGCAGTGTGAAGCAAGCGCTCGAGCGCGCGTTCGAAGCGGCGCGCGCGACGCCGGCAGCGGCTGTGCCGATGCACGTGCGCAATGCGCCGACCCAGTTGATGAAATCACTCGGGGCGGGCGCCGGCTACAAGTACGCGCACGACTCCGAGACGGGTTACTTCGCGCAGCAGTACTTGCCCGACGAGCTCGCGGGCAAGTCGATCTACGAACCCGGCCCGTTCGGGTTCGAGAAGGAGATCGCGAAGCGACTCGCGTGGTGGGCGAAGCAGCGCGAGGGCTCGCCGCCGGAATCGGGCTGACGCACGCGTGGGTAGAATCCCTGCGATTTTACCCACGCACCGTGACGAGCGAAGTGAGCGCGCCGCTCGGGCACCGGGAACGGGCAGCACGCTGACGAATGAGT
>JAYTBY010000356.1:0-1725 GCA_043736755.1 Planctomycetota bacterium
CACACGAACTTCGCGGACGGGACACTAGGCATCGAGAGCACCTGGGTTCGACTTCTTCTGCGCGCTCGTCGCCGCCGAACAGCGTCGGTGATTCGTGAGAGGCCACCGGCTGTCTGTCGTCACGGACGTTCAGCGCGCGCGGTCTTTCACCCAGGATTTCCAGGCCTTTTCGAGTACGTCGACCTTGGCGTTCAACGCGGATTCCAGATCGGTCGACGAACCCTGGCCCTTCCACGCGCTGCGCAGGAAGCGATCGAATCCCGGTCGATAGCGGCCGCCGTCGCCATCGAACAGGAAGTGGACGAAGGTGTACGACTGCGCGTACTTGAGGTCTTGCCTCGACGTCGACTGGTACTCGCCGCTGTCGAACGTCAGGACGCGCGAGAGCTTGTAGGTATCGGTCGCATGAACTTGCCTGCGCATCGAGATCGTGTCGATGCGGCCCGCGTCGAAGGCCAACCTCCCGGCCGGACCGGACGTCGTCGCGCGGAAGTACTCGCCCAAGCCCTCGTCGAGCCAGGGACCGATCTCACCGCGGCCGCCTTGCGCGAGAACCGCGGTCTCGGCGAGGAGCTGGTGGATCGCCTCGTGGACCATGAGTCCGCGGTCGAAACCACCCTCCGCGTTCACGACGAGCAGGCGACCCGCTCGATCGTAGAACCCACGACCGCCGGCGGCTTCGGGATAGGAGCCCGCGTCCGCGTGGATCTGCGCATTGAGCGGCCCATCGAGGTGACGAGCTTCGACCACCGGCGCGATCTTGCGGAAGTAGATCGCGTAGATACTCTCGAGGTCGAGGATCGCGTTCGTCGCATCCAGGAGAGGTAGGTTCGTGCGCAACGACCAGTGCGTCGTCTCGAGCGTCCAACCGTGGCCGAAGTCCGTGCTCTTCTTGACGCGTTCCGGCCAGAAGTAGCGCCGGCCGTCCTCCTGCAAGTACCACCCCTTCTCCTTGCGCTCGTGGCCGAGCAACTCGCGCGCGGCACGATTCTCCGGGTCGGCGGCCAGGGCGCGCAGTGCGAACACGCGCGCCTCCTCGGGAAGCCCGAGCCGCTCGGCGAAGAGCCCGATGTCGGCGATCTTCGTGGCGTCCTCCTTCTCGAGCTTCAGCCAGCGATCCAGCGCCTCACGCCAGGCGGACAGACGCGTGGTGGCCGAGGCGACGTCCACGCGATCGATCACGCGCTCCTTCGATCCGATCCGGAGGACGATTCGCGAGCCGTCCTCGTGGACGACGCGCCCTTCGAGCCGAGTTCCGTTGGCGAGAACGACCAGGTCCTGCGGGCGCTCGCCCGCTCGAGGAGCAAAGGAACAGACGACGGCGAGGAACGCTCCGAGCACGACGACGGATGCTACTCGCTTCCCGACGCCCCGCCCCGGCTATCCTGTCGGTTGACCCCATGCAGCGGATCGCACTCGGCCTCGCCGTCTGGAGCTTGCTCCTCCTCGTGATCGCCGGACTCGCGGCGCTCGCGCGGCCGGAAGGCGCTCCACCGATGCCGCGCGACGCGACGATGCGCGCAACGGCCGAGGCCTTGGTTCCCGTCGCAGAGGTGAAGCCTGCGCGGGCCTCGCGCGACCTCCTGCCCAACGAGATGTCGGGCACGATCGCGCCCCGGGTTCCGCTCGATTCGAAGCTGCCCGATGCAGCGCCCGCCAGGCCCGCTGCCCAAGAGTCCGTCGAACCCACCGCGCCGATCGGGAGTCAGCGTCCCACGCGCCCGA
>JAYTBY010000357.1:0-1725 GCA_043736755.1 Planctomycetota bacterium
TGGCGTGCCCTGAACTACAGCCGTAACCGCTTGTCCAGCCGACTGTTAAGCGCATGCTTTGTTTTGTGCATTTCAAATGCACAATATGCTCCATGTCCCGGCCCGCCCTTCCTCGGCACCTCACGGCCCAGATCGAGATCGCTGCGCAGAGCTTTCCGGTCGTCGTGCTGACCGGCCCGCGGCAGTCGGGGAAGACGACCCTCTTCTGCACGGCATTCGGATCGCGCGCGACCTACGTCGATCTTGATCGCCCCGATCTGCTGGCTCTCGCGCGGCAGGATCCGCGCTCGTTCCTGGATGCATACCCGCCGCCGGTCATCTTCGACGAGGTCCAGGGCGCGCCCGATCTCCTCGCGTACATCAAGAGCCTCGTCGACGAGCGCCGCGACGTGCCGGGCCAGTACTTCCTGACGGGTTCGCAAAATCTGCTGCTCAACGAGCGGGTCGGCCAAACGCTGGCGGGCCGTGCGGCGGTTTTCCAACTCCTGCCGTTGTCGTGGCGCGAGATCGACGGCGTGCCACCGGAACTGCTGCCTCGAGATCTTCCAAGTGGGCGGTCGCGCGACAGCGCCGCCACATGGGAGGCGCTCGTTCGGGGCCAGTTCCCGGAGCTCGCGCTGGATCCGACTCGCGACGCGTGGCTCTGGCATCAGAGCTACATCCGCACCTATCTCGAGCGCGACGTTCGCTCGCTGCGCCAAGTCGGCGACCTGACGAGCTTCCAGAACTTCCTGCGCGCGTTGGCCGTCCGCAGTGCGAGCCTCCTCAACCTGCACGACTTGTCACGCGATCTCGGGATCGCGGTCAACACGGCGAAGGCGTGGCTCTCGGTCCTCGAGGCCACGTACCAAGTCGTCGTCGTGCGTCCCTATTTCGAGAACGCGAGGAAGCGTCTCGTGAAGACGCCGAAGGTCTACTTCACCGACACGGGCACGCTCTGCTCCCTCGTTGGACTGCGCGATCCGCTCCATGCACTTCAGGGTCCGATGGCGGGAGCCATCTTCGAAACAGCCGTCGTCTCGGAGCTCGTGAAGCACGCCTGGAACCGCGGTGAAGAAGCGCGGATCTGGTTCTGGCGCACGACGGCCGGGGTGGAAGTGGACTTCCTGGTCGAGCGCGAGCAGCGCTTGATCCCGATCGAGTGCAAGACCTCCGCGACTCCACGGCGGGAGTTCGCACACGGGATCGACGTCTTGTGCGCCGAGTTACCGACGAAGGTGGCGCCGGGATTCGTCGTGCATCCCGGAGATGCGTCCATGCCGCTCGGCCCGAATGCGGTCGCGCTCCCGTTCTCGGCGCTCTGACACAACCACAGGGAACGTCTTGCATCGAGGGAGGAAGCGGTCGATCCTCCGCACGCTAGAAAACCGCAAGGAACACCGTGAAACTGGATCGATCCGAACAGATCTTCGCCGAGGCGAGGACCCTCATCCCTGGCGGCGTCAACAGCCCCGTCCGCGCGTACAAGTCCGTCGGCGGCACGCCGGTGCACATCGCGCGCGGCGCCGGCGCGCGGTGCTGGGACGTCGATGGCAACGAGTACGTCGACCTCGTCCTGTCGTACGGGCCGCTCATCCTGGGCCACTGCGACCCACGTGTCGTCGCCGCGATCGAGCGCACGGCGCGAACCGGCACGTGCTTCGGCGCGCCGACCGAGGGCGAGCTCCTCATGGCGCGCACGATCTGCGAGCGGATGCCGTGGATCGAGATGGTGCGCCTCGTGAA
>JAYTBY010000358.1:0-19237 GCA_043736755.1 Planctomycetota bacterium
CGTCGGATGCGCACGCGCGCCGCGGCGCCGGTCGCAGTACCGTTGATCGCGGTCGATCACGATCACCACCTCGAAGACCATTCCGTGTGGCGCGGCGAAGTCCACGTGACCGCGGTCGCATCGCAGTACAAGAAAGTGCGCTTCTACACGCGCGAAAGCGTCGGCGCGGAGGACATCCACTTGCCGCCGGAGGAACTCGACACGGAAGCGTTCGTATTGACGCTGTCCGACGCGGCTGCGATGGAGCTCGGCCTCGCGGGCGGCGATCGCGGTTCGGCTTGGCGCGGCGTCGGCAGTCTCTTGCGCCGCGTTGCGCCGCTCTTCCTGCGCTGCCAACCGTCGGATCTCGGACTTTCGACGCAAGTGCGCTCGACGCACTTCCGACGACCGGCGATCACGATCTACGACTCGGTGCAGGGCGGCGTGGGGCTCGCGACGATCCTGTTCCAGAGCTATCGCCTCCTGTGCGCTGCGGCGTTCGAGGTCGTGTCGCGCTGCGCGTGCACGAGCGGCTGTCCGGCGTGCGTGGGACCGGGTGCGGAAGTCGGCCCGCTCGGGAAGGAAGTCGCGTTGCGCGTACTCGCGCATCTCGCCACGGGACCGGATCCGGTGGACGTCTCGATCGAGGACGAGGTCACCGTCCCTTGAGCGAGTCGCTCCGCGATCGCTTGCGGCGCTTGCGTCGCGACGAACCGGTGGCGGAGTCCGCACCGAGCGACGGGCTCTCCGTGCCGCCTCCCGCGACCTCTCCGCCGCGCGAGTCCGAGTGGAAGCCCGAGTTCGCGTCGCTGCCGTGTGATCCGGGCGTGCCCGACCCGGCCGCCGGCCCGACGCCGATCGTCGATCGCGCGACACCCGTGGACTCCGTCCGTCAACTCCTCGCGCGCCGCGCAGCGCGTGCTCGGTCCGCAGTGTTCGAGCCCGAGACGTTTCAGCCCACCAGCCTGGCCACCGCACAGCCGCGCGTCCTGACGCTCGGTCCGCCAGAGCGGATCGCACCGAGCGTCGGCGGTGCCGCCGCGCGGGAAACCTCGTTTGCGCGCGCACACGCGCACGGACTCCGCACGCTCGACGACGGGCTCACGTTCGATGCTGAGCTGCTCGCCGCGGCCGCGAAGGACGAGCGCGTCGCGGGCCTCGATCTCGCGCGCGCCGTGTTCCTCGACACGGAGACGACGGGGCTCTCAGGGGGAGCGGGCACGTACGTGTTCCTCGTCGGACTCGGCACGTTCGAGTCCGACGCATTCAACGTGTGGCAAGGCTTCCTCGCCGATCCGCGCGACGAACGCGCGCTGCTCCAAGAGACGGCCGATCGCATCGCCGCGGCGTCCGCGATCGTCTCGTTCTTCGGCAAGTCGTTCGACCGACACCGCCTCGAGGACAAGATGCGCATGCACGGCGTGACGCCGCCGTTCGCCTCCGTGCCACACCTCGACCTCTACTGGCCGCTGCGACGACTGCACCAAGGCCGCTTCGAGAACTGTCGCTTGAAGACGCTCGAGCGCGAACTCGCCGGCGTCGCGCGCGCGGACGACCTGCCCGGCAGCTTCGCGCCGGCCGCGTGGTTCGATTTTCTGGGTGGAAGACCGCACCAGCTCGAAGGCGTGTTCCGCCACAACCTCGAGGACGTGCTGAGCCTCGTCGCGCTGCTCCCGCACGCCGCGGCGCCGCTTCCCCTGCGCGCGAAACAGCCATGAAATCGGCCTCGAACTCGATCGCGACGATCGCCGTCGACTGGTCCGGAGCCATGAGCGGCGAGCGCAAGCGCATCTGGCTCGGCGAATCGCGACGCGTCTCACGAACCGGGCCGAGCCCGCGACTCGTGCGCCTCGAGTGCGGCCGCGATCGACCCGAGACGATCGCCGAACTCATCGCCAGCGCGCGCCGCGATCCGCGCGTCGTCGTCGGACTCGACTTCGCGTTCTCAGGCCCAGCGTGGTTCCTCGCGCGACTCGGCGTGACGAGCGGCCGCGCGCTGTGGGATCTCGTCGCGCGCGAAGGCGAACGCTGGCTCGCGACATCGCCGCATCCCTTCTGGGGCAAGCCCGGCGTGCGCTGTCCCGCGTTCGACGACGCGCACCCCGCGTGGCGCGCGACGGAAAGCGAAGCCGTGCGCGAGCGCGGCATCGGACCGAAGAGCGTGTTCCAGATCGGCGGCGCGGGCTCGGTCGGCACGGGTTCGTTGCGCGGGATGCCGTATCTGCGCGACCTGCAGGACGCCGGCTTCTCGATCTGGCCCTTCGATCCGCCGCGACTGCCGATGGCCGTCGAGATCTATCCGCGGCAACTGACGGGCCCGGTGAACAAGTCGAGTCTCGTGGCGCGCGCTCTCTACCTGCAAGCGCGCTTCGCGGATCAACGCGACGATCTCCTGCGGCTCGCCGAGTCGAGCGAGGACGCGTTCGACGCTGCAGTGTCGTCACTGCGGATGCAGCGGCACGCGCGGCAACTCCTGAAGGGCCCGATCGCGTACTTGCCGTGCGACGCGCTCGAAGGCCGGATCTGGCGACCGGCGCGCGACATCGTGATCGAACGCTGCACCTGACGAGCGGGGGAAGGGGAAACCGTCTCCCGCTCGCCGCGCACCGGCACGCGATCGAAACTCACACGAGCGCACTCGTTCCCGCACGATCGGACGCTCGACAGCGAGTCCAGCGAGGCGTGCGACCCACTCTCACGTTCAAGAGTGGAGTGCGAGACCTGGATCCGGCTACTGCATTGGCCGAGCGTCCATATCGCGAGACGCTTCGGGCAATCGTGACCAGCGTGCGCTCGTTGGCGAAACGGTGATTGTGCGGGACAGGTCGCGGATCACGGATGTGGCGAGCCGTTCTCGCCCCGTCAGCGGGCGCCCTGCGCCTTCGCCCGCGCCGCGCTCGACCGCGGGTGCTCCATCACGTGCATCCGCACCGCCTCCGGCAGCGCGCGCGTCTCCTCCTCGAACACGCGCGCGGCGAGCGTCTCTGCCGTGTCGCCGTCCATCACGTCGCACGCGCGCTGCAGGAGGATCGGCCCCGCGTCGTATTCGTTCGTCACGTAGTGCACCGTGCACCCCGCGACCGTGCATCCGCGGGCGAGCACGGCCTCGTGCACCTTGTGACCGTAGAAGCCCTTGCCGCCGAACGCCGGCAACAAGCTCGGATGGATGTTCAACACGCGGCCGAGCCACGCGTCGGGGATCACGAGCAAGCGCAGGAATCCCGCGAGGACGACGAGGTCGCAGCGAAAGCTCTCGACGCTGACGAACGCGTCGCGCGCGAACTCCGCGGGTGACAACTTGCGGTCGGGATCCAACACGAGGCTCGGGATCCCGAGTCGCGCCGCGCGATCCATCGCGCCGATCCCCGTCTTGTTCACGATGACGAGCGCGATGTCGATCGGCACTTCACCTGCGCGGGCTGCGAGCACCAAGTTCTCGAGCGAGCGTCCTCCGCCGGATGCGAACACTGCGACGCGCGCGCGGCTCACCGCTCGTCCACTCCCGAAGCGAGAGCGATCGCGGCGATGTCGGGCGCCAGCGCCACGAGTACGTCTTCGAGCGACGCAGCCAACGCATCGGCGCGCGTCACGATGCCCTTCACGTCGCTCGCGCCCTCGCCCGAGTCCGTGACGCACACGATCGCAAGTGCCGCGAAACCAGCGTGTGCAGCGGCGATCAGTGGGTTCTGCAGTTCCTGGACAGCGACGTCGGCACCGGCAGCGGCATAGAAGCGTCGCTCGGCCGCCGTCTCGAGACACGGGCCCGCGATGCAAGCGGCGACGGCTTCCGCGCCGGGTACGCCGAACTTCAACACGTGACGCAACGCGGCGGCGCGCAGCGCGCGACTGTGCAGCTCCGTCGTGTCGGGGAACAGCACGCCGAGCTCCGACGCGCCGAGTGCGAGAAGCGGTGTGCGTCCCGAGAGGTTCACGTGATCGCTGACGAATGCGAGCGATCCGGGCTGGATCGGCTTCTTCGTCGGCAGCGCGACGCCGGCCGACGCGTGCACCAAGACCGACGCACCTGCGGCGGCGGCTAGCCACACCGGGAAGCCGCGCGCCCAGGCCGGCTCGCCCGGTTCCTCGCGCCCGCCGTCCTCGGCCGCGCCCGGCGCGTCGTCGACGAGCCACACCGACAAATCGCCTAGTTTTCCCGTGTAGAGCGTGACTTCGCGCCAAGCGGCCGGCGCGCCGTCGATCTTCGTGAAGGGGATGCGGTGAAGTCCCGTGAGCCGCGTCGCGAACGTTGCGCCGCCTGTCGCGAGGAAGAAAAACGCTTGCGGTTCCGCCGTCTCGCGCGCGGCGAGCGATCGGAGCGCGCGGTCGACGGCGGCGTCTAGAAGGGATGCAGTCACGGACTTCCTCCGCCGCGTTCCAAGCCAAGCGTTGTCGTCACGACGATCCTCCGTGGGGGGTCGCACCGTGTGCTGCACTCGCTTCCAGACTCCGTTGCTGTCGTCGCCAAGCCCGGCACTCACTTCCAGAGTTCGTCGCGGTCGTCGACGAAGGCTGCTTTTGCTTCCATCCTCGGTCTCGTTCGAGAACAAGCACCGGGCTGTTCGAACTCGGCGATCGTACTCGCGCAGGACGAATCCGTTCCATCGAGCCCGTTGTCGCATGCGCTGACAGCGCCTGAACTCGCTTCTCCTCTGCAACTCGGTCCCAAGCGAGGGATGCGCTCATGCTCCGTGCTCTCCAACATCCGCGACGAGTGCCGTGATCCGGGCGCGCACCACGGACTCCAGCGCGTCGATCTCGAAGCGTTTCTCGCGCGCGGTCGCGCCCGCAACGAGTCGCACGTGCGACGGACGCACTCCAGCGATCGCGGCGACTTCGTCGCGCAAGGCCTCGTTGGCGCGACCGGCTTCGGGAGCCACGGACGTCGCGATCTTCAAGGTGCCGTTCCAAAGCCCCGCGAAACCGCATCGACGAGCACCGGCAAGGGCTCGAATCGTGAGCGCGCAGCGCGTCCCGCCGTCGAGCGCCACGAGCCCGAGGTCTGGGGCATGCGGGCCCGGGGTGCTCATCCGCCCGACAACTCCTGGATCGATCGGCCGTCGGACACGAGGCGCACGAGCACCGTGTCGGCGTAGTCGGTGAGGAGTCGCTCGAGCCCGGCTGTCGCAGCGGCCCAGCGCGAATCTGTCGCCGCGCGCAGCGATTCGCACAAAACCTCGGCTGCTTCCGTTTCTCTCGCGCACGCGACTTTCGCCTCACCGCCAGCCAGTTCGGCCCAAGTCGTCGCCGGCGCAAAGGCCGCGCGCAGGTCGCGCGCGTTGCCCTCGGTGAAGTTCGCTTTCTTGGTCGAGTCGAACATCTTCGCACTGACGCGCACGGCCTCGACCACGGCGGTCACGCGCAAGAGCACGGCGATCCCCGAGCGCTCGGCCGCGGTCCAATCGCGCTGCAGACGCTCGTCGAAGAGCCGATTCAAGGCCGCGCCGTCGCCGCCGAACACGGACCACGCAGCACGCTCCAACTTGCCCGGTTCCGCTTCGTAGAGGATCCCGTTCGCGTCGGCACCGACCGCCGTGCGCGCAGCATTCTTCTTGTCGCGCGGGTCCATGAAGGACTTTTTCCGCCACTGTGCGAACTCGGCGCCGAGAACACTCAGCGCGGATCGCGCTTCGGCGAACTCCGCCGCGAGGGCCTTGGCCCGCTCTTGTTCCCCTGGGCTCCGCAAGCGCGTCGCGAGTTTCTCGAGTCGATCGCGTGCAGCGTCCAGGTCGAGGCTTGCGAGCTCGCGCTCGAGCCCGCTCGCACCGCCGAGGCCGGCCGCGATCGCGAGTTGGTCCTCGCGCGTCCGCGTCCGTTCGTAGGCGGCGCGGACTTGCTCGAGGTTGAAGAAGCGTTCGCGCGCCTGACGTCCGACTTCGAACAGGTCATCGACGCCCGCTGGCGATCCGTTCGGGAACTCAGGCAGGTCGAAGACGGGCAGCGCATCCGCGAGGATCTTCTTCGCGCCCTCGTAGTCGCCGCGCTCCAGCGCTCGGTTCGACTCCGCCATGGCTTCGCGCGCGTAGAACGTCGCTTGTCCCACAACCCGGTTCTCGAGGTCCTTGCGCGCGGCCATGAACGTCGGATCCGCCGCGACTTCCTCGGAGATCGGGATCGCGCGCATCGCCAGGAACGCCTTGCCGGGTTCCGGCGGCTTCGCGTCGAGGCGCGCCGCCCCGTTGAGCATCTGCAGCACGTTCGCGCCGAGCACCTTGCGCGCGTTCGCGACGCTGGCTTCTTGGTCGAGGCCGGCCGAGATGTCCTCGGCCTTCGCTTCGGCGTCACGCGCGGCCGTCGTGCCCTGGAAGCGCTGCGCGAGCAGGCGCAACTCATCACGACGCTCGTTCGGCGTCATCGCGCGCTGGAGCAGCTCGAGCAACGCGACTTTCGCTGTCGCTTCGAAGAGCTGGATCTCCCTGTCGTCCTTGTCCTTCGCCGGCCGAGCCGTCGTCGGTTCTGGCTTCGGAGTAGCCGCGACGGGCTCGGGCTTCGGTTGCGCGGACTCATCGTCGTTCTGCGCGACGACGGGCTTCACGGGTTCTGGCGCAAAGCGCGTGCGACCGTCGAACCACCACCACGCTCCACCGCCGGCGAGGACGAGCAGGAAGAGCGGCGCCATCGACGAGCGCTTCGCTTGCGGCTCGAGTGCGGACTTCCCGCCGCGCGCGCGCAAGGATTCGATCTCGCGCGCGAGCTCGTTCGCGCTGCCGATGCGCGCGGCCGCGTCCTTCTTCATCAAGCGACCGACGAGATCCACGACGCCGTCGGGCAGATCCGCGACGTACTCGCGCATTGCTTTCGGCTCGTCCTTGAGCAGTGCGCGCACGATTTCGCGCGCGTCCTTGCCCTCGAACGGCGTGTGGCCGGTCAACAATCGATACGCCGTCGCGCCGAGCGAGTAGAGGTCGGAGCGATGGTCGACCTTCTCGCCGCGCGCTTGCTCGGGTGACATGAAGTGCGGCGTGCCGAACACCTTGCGGTCGGCCGTCTGGGCTTCCTCGGACTCGACGTGCGTCGCCAGACCGAGGTCCGCGATCTTCGTCTGCCCGACGTGGTTCTGCATCAAGTTCGCGGGCTTGAGGTCGCGGTGCACGATCCGCTTCGCCTCGGCGAACACGAGGCCCGAAGCGGCGTCGCGCAGGATCGAAAGGACTTCGTCGACGGGCAGGCGACCGCCCTTCGCGACGCGGTCTTCGAGCGTGCCGCGCTCCATGAACTCCATGGAGAGGAAGTGCGTGCCACGGTCTTCACCGACGTCGTAAACGGTGACGACGTTCGGGTGGTTCAAAGCCGCGGCGGCGCGCGCTTCGGCTTGGAAACGGCGCACGAATTCGGCGTCGGACGCGAAGCGCGCGCTGAGGACTTTGACGGCGACGCGGCGATCGAGGCTCGTTTGGACGGCGAGGTAGACCTCGCCCATGCCGCCGCGACCGACGCGTTTCTCGATGCGGAAGCCGGAGATCGAGGGGGGCGGGGGGGATTTCGACGCGGAGGGTTCCGCCGCCGCCGGCGGGGGAGTCGAGGCCGCGGTCGGAGTCGGACCGGAAGCGGCAGAAGCAGAGGAAGAACCGGAAGTACTGGTGAGACTCGGCGCAGGCGCCGAGTCGTGTGGGTCCGTCACCCGGAGCACGACCTCACCGAGCTTCAGCTCATCACCAGCCTGCAACTTCGCGACCTCGACGCGCGCGCCGTTCACGAACGTGCCGCCCTTCGACCCGAGATCCTTGACCGCCCAACCACCGGCCTTCGCGCGACCGATCGTGCAGTGCACGTCCGCGACGCCCGCACCGTCGACGACGAAGCCGACGTGCGCCGCATCGCGGCCGATGACGAGTGTCCCAGCGCGCGGCAATTCAGCCGAGGGACGACCGGGAAGTTCGAGAAGTAGACGCTCGCTCACGCGGCACCTTCCGTGCTCGGAAACAGCGTCGATCCGACGCGCACGATCGTCGCGCCCTCTTCGATCGCGATCTCGAAATCGCCGCTCATGCCGAGCGAAAGTTCGGGTTCACGCTCGAACGCCGCGCGGTGCTCGCGGGCCAAGTCCGCGGCGCGGCGGAAGACGTCGCGAGCGAGATCGGTTCGTCGCGACGGATCGGCTTCGAGCGGGCCCATCGCCATGAGACCGACGATGCGCACGTTCGCGAGCGTGCGACCGCGTCCGAGGAACGCCGCGAGCTCGCGCGGATCGAGACCGGACTTCGACGGTTCGTGCGCGAGCTTCACTTGCGCCAGGACGTCGAGAGTTCGACCGGCCTCGCCGCTGTGACGATCGAGCGTCTCGAGGAGCCGCACGGAATCGACCGAATGAACGAGGCTCGCGATCCGAGCGACTGCGGCCGCCTTGTTGCGCTGCAGATGCCCGACGAAGTGCCAGCGCGGCGCGAGACCGACTCGCGCGAGCTCGGCGGCCTTCGCTGCGAGGACGTCGGCGCGGTTCTCACCCAGATCCAAGACACCCAGGCGCGCGACCTCGGCCGCGATAGCCGCGTCGACCGTCTTCGTGACCGCCACGAGGCGCACGGAGTCGGCGTCACGGCCCGCACGGAGGGCTGCGAGCCGGATCCGCTCGCGGACGCCCGCGAGATGTTCGGCTAGGGCGGCGGCGTGGCGCTCAGGGGGCAAGGTCGAAGTCGGAACCGGCATCGGGAAGCGGGAACACAGAAGGTACCGCCCTCGCGCTCCCGAGTCACCGCGCGCGCGATGAGTCGACCGGTTCCTCGAGGCTTAGCGTCAGTTCGACGCGCGCGATCGTCGTGGGCCGGATGCGGCACGCCTCGCCTGGGCGCACGCCGGCGACCCACAGGATCGCGTTTCCGGCGAGCACGAGCGGAATCCGTGCGCGATCGTGACGCGGAACGCCAGCGTCGGCCAGGAACCGCGAGAGCGGTTTCGAACCCGCGGCACCGAGCGGATGGAAACGATCGCCGTGGCGGGGGAGGCGCACGGTGAGACTGGCGGGCAAACCCGCCGAGTCGATTTCGACGCGGAGCGGATCGCGCGGGAAGTCGGCACCCAGCTCACGCTCGACGCGCGTCGCGACGAGGCGCCGGCCCTCCCCGAGGTCGAGTCGGCCGGGGATCGAGAGGGTGCGCTCGCCGGTTCCGTCCTCGAACGGCAGCGCGAGCTGGCGCGGATCGGTGCGTGCGATGCGGACCGGCGGCGGCTCGAGATCGATGCGATCGGCGCGCAATTGGAGTCGCCAACCGCCGCGGACTTCGCGCCAACCGGTACGGCCCGCGAACACGTCGTCGACGAGTGCGTCGAGTGTTGCGCGACGTGGAATCGCGCCGGTCTCTTCCGCGAGGAGTCGCGCGAGCGCGCGCCGCGCGAGGGGGCGCTCCAGTGAGGCGATCTCCGCGCGCGAGATGCGGCCGCCGAGACGAGCCGTCTTGGCCGACCGTCGCGCTGCGGCGTGCAGCGGCGGGGCGACGCGCAACACGCGCGACTTCTCGGCCAGCGAGGCTTCGAGCCCCTGAACCGCGCGACCGAACGCATGCAAGTTCTCGAGCGCGCCCGGACCGCACGCGGCCGCGATCGCGGGTAGGAGCTCATTGCGCACGGCGTTCCGCGCGAACCGCGTGTCATGATTCGACGAGTCCTCGCGCCAGGCGAGGCCTTGGCGCGCGAGCGCGGCACGGATCTCCGACCGTCGCACTCCGAGCAGTGGACGCGCGACGACGAGCACGGTCCCCGCGGCGCGCAACGTCTCGCGGCGCTCGGCACGCGGGCGTCGCGGAACGAGCGGTGCGTCGGCTGTGAGCTTCTCGCGCAACGCGGGCAACCCGGCGATCTCCGCGCCGCGCAACCAACGCAAGAGCAGTGTCTCGAGCGCGTCGTCCGCGTGGTGCGCGGTCAGGATCGTCGCGATGCCGCGTGCGCGCGCCGCGGCGCCGAGTTCGGCGTACCGCGCTGCGCGCGCGCGCGCTTCGAGCCCGGGAGCTCTGGGATCGAGCACGGCGCGGCGTTCTTCGAAGTCGACGCCGAGGCGCGCGCACTCTGCCGCGCAGAAGGCCGCATCGGCGGCGCTCTCCTCACCGCGCAATCCGTGGTCGACGTGCACCGCGAGGATGCGTGGTCGCGGCTCGGCCGCGAGCAAGAGGTGCAGCAGATAAACGCTGTCCGCGCCGCCGGACAGGGCCACGAGCACCGGGTGCGAGGGGTCGAGCTCGAGGGATTCCGCGAGGCGCGCCCAACGTTCCGGTGGGAAGTCGCGCAGGTCCTCGTGCGCGTTCTCGGGCAGTCCGTCCGTGCGCATGGATGTCGCCCTCAGCGCGTTGTGCGGTGGGAGCGCGCAGTGTAACTTCCGGCGCACTTTCCGCGGGATTCGGTTGGGCCCAAAGCCTCGCGACGATCTCACGGAATCTCACCCCAGAAGCTCCTCGGCAAAGCGCCAGGAGTTCACCCCGAGCGAGCGGCGCGCGCACGCGCTGCGACGATCCCCATGGCCCTGCGCGTCTCCATCAACGGCTTCGGCCGCATCGGTCGCAACGTCTTCCGCATCCTGGCCAGTCGCGACGACGTCGAGGTCGTGCACATCAACGACCTGACCGACGCGAAGACGCTCGCCTACTTGCTCAAGTACGACTCCGTGCACCGCGCGTTCCGTGGCACCGTCGAGGCGGCCGAGGGCGCGATCGTCGTGAACGGGAAGCGCATCCCGATCACGGCCGAGCGCGATCCCGCCGTGTTGCCACACGCGAAGAACAAGGTCGACGTCGTCGTCGAGTCGACGGGCGTCTTCACGAACCGCGAAGGTTGCTCGAAGCACCTGACGGCCGGCGCTGGGCGTGTGATCCTCACGGCGCCCGCGAAGGAGTCGAAGGACGGCAAGCCGGAGATGGACGCGACGATCGTGCTCGGCGTGAACGAGCACGAGCTCCAAGCGGAGCACAAGCTGATCAGCAACGCGTCGTGCACGACGAACTGCCTCGCGCCGATCGCGAAGGTCCTCGACGAAGCGTTCGGCATCGAGAAGGGCTTGATGACGACGATCCACGCGTACACGAACGACCAGAACATCCTCGACCTGCCGCACAAGGATCTGCGCCGAGCGCGCGCCGCGGCGCTGTCGATCATCCCGACGTCGACGGGTGCCGCGAAAGCGATCGCCGAGGTCTACCCGCGCTTGAAGGGCCGGCTGCACGGCATCGCCATGCGCGTCCCGGTTCCGGACGGATCGATGGTCGACCTGACGTGCGTCCTCGCGAAGAAGACGACGAAAGAAGAGATCAATGCCGCGATGGAGGCCGCGTCGAAGGGTTCGATGAAGGGCATCCTCGAGTACTGCACGGATCCGATCGTGTCGTCCGACGTGATCGGCAACCCGGCCAGCTCGATCTTCGACGTGCTGTCGACGCAGGTCATCGGCGACAACCTCGTGAAGGTCGTGTCCTGGTACGACAACGAGTGGGGCTACAGCGCGCGCGTCGTCGACTTGATGGTGCTGGCGCACAAGCTCGACGCGAAGACACCCGCCGCGGCGAAGGCCTGAGCGCGCGCGCCGCCATGTCTGCCGCACCGTCGCTCGTCGTCCCGAACCTCGACTCGCTCGCGCTCGCCTCGAAACGCGTCCTCGTGCGCGTCGACTTCAACTGTCCGCAGGACGACGCGGGCAAGATCACCGACGACACGCGGGTCCGCGCAGCGCTGCCGACGATCCACGAGTTGCTCACGAAGGGCGCACGGCCGATCCTGTTGAGTCACCTCGGCCGACCGAAGGGCAAAGTCGTCGAGTCGATGCGGCTCGCGCCGATGGGCGCGCGCTTGCAGGAGCTGCTCGGTTCGACCGTCGTGATCCTGAAGGAGAGCACGGGTCCCGCCGTCGTCGCCGCGATCGTCGCGGCGCCGAAAGGCAGCGTGATCCTGCTCGAAAACGTGCGTTTCCACGACGGTGACGAGAAGGGCGACATGGCTCTCGCCGCGCAGTGGGCCGCGCTCGGCGATGTGTTCGTGAACGACGCATTCGGCGCCGCGCACCGCGATCACGCGTCGGTCTGCGGCATCGCGCGACTCCTGCCGTCCGCGGCCGGACGCTTGATGGAAAAGGAGATCGCCGCGTTCGGCCGCGTGCTCGAAAATCCCGAACGCCCGCTCGTCGCGATCCTCGGCGGCGCGAAGGTCAGCGACAAACTGCAAGTCGTCGACCACTTGCTCGACAAGGTCGATGCGTTGCTCGTCGGCGGCGGGATGGCGTACACGTTCCTCGCCGCGCGCGGTGGAGCCGTGGGGAAATCGATCGTGCAGAAGGACCAACTCGACGCGGTGCGCGCCGCGATGAAGAAGGCCGAAGCGCAGAAGGTCGAGATTCTGCTCCCCGACGATCACGTGTGCGCCGAAGCGTTCGACGAGAACGCGAAGCCGATCGAAGTCGGCGCGGAGATCCCCGACGGATTGATGGGCCTCGACATCGGCCCGAAGTCGCGCGAGCGCTACGCCGCGCGAATCCGCTCGGCCAAGACCGTGGTGTGGAACGGCCCGATGGGCGTCTTCGAATGGCCCGGATTCCGCGCCGGAACCGAGGCCGTCGGGCGCGCGGTGGCGGCCTGCCCCGGCTACACGGTCGTCGGCGGCGGAGACTCGGTCGCGGCGGTGGAGATGCTGCACCTCGGGCCCTCGATCCGGCACATCAGCACGGGCGGTGGTGCGTCGCTCGAGCTGCTCGAGACGGGGACTTTGCCCGGGATCCAGGCGCTTCAGTCTCCGCGCGCGGCTGGATTCGGCACCAGGTAGCCCGGGGGCGGTGCCTCAGCACCGTCGACCCAGCATCCGGCGCGAGAGCCTGGTTCCGCCGGCGTTCCCCCGACGGACGCAACCCGCGTCCCTGCGCGCCCCGTGGCTCGAGTGGAGTGTGCTGCGACTCAGGCCGGCGATAAGGCCAGGTGCCTGGCCGAGTGGACCGCTTCCAGCGGGCCATCGGACGGAAGGTCTCGCCCTCGTCGACGAGCACCGTCCCGGCCGACGCAGCTTAGGGGTGCAGGGGACCGAGATTCAGGGTCGCGCCCAGCAGGACTTGGCACTCCGGCGGATCGTCGGTCCAGCCCACGAGCACGCTGAGGTCGAAGACCCGGCCAGGAGCGCTCGCCCAAGCCAGGCCAAGGATCGTGAACACCTGCTCGTCGTCTTGGTCTGGCGTGGACACCAGGGCGATCTCCCCGAAGCCCGCGATCGAGTCCGTGAGAGTGCGCCCGAGCGTGATCGTCGCCGTCGATTGCAAGTCGCGCCCGCCTTCCGGGGCGCCCAACAATCCGAGTTGCAGGTAGGCCGTGGTCGAGCAGGTCTCGCCAGCCCAGATCGCGGCGAAGGCACCGGCGAGATCGAACTCGCCGGAGCCGAGGCCCTCCTCCTCGTCGGCTATCGGTACTCGGATCGCGGTCAAGAACTCGACGGAGGGTCGGAGGTGCTCGGCCTCGATGAACCTGCGCCGGTAGCCGCCGGACTCCTCGGGGTTGGAGGATGTCGGACCCACACGGGCATGGAGGGTCCCTGGGTAGGCACGCGCACCCGCAGGCCAGACTTCGTCGGCCTGCATCTCGATCGGCTCGAGCCTTGGCGCTCATTGGCTCCGCTCCCGACGCCCAGTCGACGATGGAGGCCAACCCGACACCGTCCACCGTCCCAGGCTTCGCATTCAAGTAACCGGACATTTGGGTCGATACGCGTTGCTCCCGATCACCGTTCCTCGAGCGACGTCCCCATCTTGTCCCTCACGAAATCGATCCACCTCGTGTCGAAATCGGCCGTCCTGGCCGATGTCAGCGACCTTCCGAGCCTGGCAGCGACGAGAGATCGGCTCCACGCACTGGAAGCCGAGCTCGAAGCCGCCGACCTCGATGCCGCTGCCGACTGCGCCAAGGCGGCGACGAAGCTCTTGGCAGCGCTGGTCGAGGGCGAGAGCCGGGACGCGGAGCGGTTGCTGGATCAGGTTCACCGCAGCATCGAGTACATCGGGCGCGTCATCGAAGCGCACGAGGCCGGCCGGCCAATCGATGGGATCGCCGCTCCGCGCGCCGACGGCTCGGACTCGAGCGGCTCGACGGACTGGGCGGAGCCGATCGACACCGAGCTCCTGAGCGCTTGGATCAGCGGCGCGGAAGAGGCTCTGGCCGACCTCGAAGCCTCGGTCGTCGCGATCGAAGCGGGCCACGATGCCGAAATCTGCGCCGAAATCCGCCGCCGTCTGCACACGTTCAAGGGGGAGTGCGGCGTCCTCTCGCTCCGCGACGCGCAGCGTCTCTTCCACGCGGCCGAGTCGGCGGTCGACCTGAACCTCGAGAAGCACGCGGCCCTGCCGGTGGACGGCCTGCTCGCGTTGATCGACTGGACGAAGAACTACGTCAGGCTCCTGGCGCGCAACCCGCGCGAGATCGCCCCGCCGCACGACGCCGTCCTCGAGAAGCTCGCGGGCGCGGACCTGGAGGAGTCGGGCAGCGCTGCGCGAGTCGTGGTGCCCGAGCCTCTCCCCACAGCGACCGTCCCGGACCCGGAACCCGCGGCGTCCCCCGAGGACCATGAGCCGGTCGAGTTCGACCTCAGCTCGCTCGACGACACGGTCGGCGAGTTCGTCACGGAAGCGCGCGAGCACTTGACGAACTCCGAGCAGGCGCTGCTCGAGCTCGACAAGAACCCGCGCGACAACGAGCTGATCAACAAGGTGTTCCGGGCCTTCCACACCGTGAAGGGCGTGGCCGGGTTCATGAACCTCACGCCGATCGTGTCGCTGGCGCACAGCGGCGAGTTCTTGCTCGACGGCGCTCGCACGGGGAAGGTCCAGCTCGATTCCCGCTACCTCGACCTGATCCTCAAGGCCTGCGATCTCCTGGGACAGTTGCTCGGTGCCTTGGGTGGCGGAGCGCGCCCGACCAAGGGGCAATTGAAATCCATGATCGCGGACCTCGAGCGCGCATCCCGCGGCGAGGCTCCGGGCGGAACCGCTGCGACGGAGGCCGCGGTTGCGTCCGTTGCGTCGGTCACGTCGGTCACGTCGGTCACGTCCGTTGCGTCGGTCGCGTCTGCTGCGCCGCTCGCGACCACGAACCCGCCGCGCGCGGCTGCGACTCCGGTGCCCGCGCCGGTCGCGGCTCGCGCCGCACCCGCGCGCGCCGTCGATCCGCAGACGAGCCCGGGTGCCGAAGCGACGCCGACCCACAAGGACCGCGCGCCCGACGCGCCCGGCGCGGCGGACAGTTCGACCGCGGCGTCGGCCGCGACGGCCGCTGCGCCGAACGCGATCGCCAAGCGCGCCGACCAGACCGTCAAGGTCAGCACGCTGCGCATGGACGCGCTCGTGAACATGGTCGGCGAGCTGGTCATCGCGCAACAGATGGTCCTGCAGGACCCGCTGATCCGCGATCTGGAGGAGCAACGACTCCAACGCAACCTGACGATCGTGGGCAAGATCATCCGCGACCTCCAACAGGTCTCGATGTCGCTGCGGATGGTCTCGCTCAAGGGCACGTTCCAGAAGATGGCGCGCCTGGTCCGCGATGTCTCCGCCAAGGCCGGCAAGCGCGTCGAACTGCACACCGAGGGGGAGGACGTCGAGCTCGACCGCAACGTCGTCGAGGAGATCGCCGACCCGCTCGTGCACATGATCCGCAACGCTTGCGATCACGGCATCGAATCGTCCGACGTGCGCCTCGCCGCCGGCAAGCCCGAGAGCGGCAACCTGCGGCTGCGGGCCTACCATTCCGGTGGTTCGATCGTGGTCGAGATCGAGGACGATGGCAAAGGCCTCGATCGCGCCAGGATCATCAGGAAGGCGGTCGAGAAGGGCCTGCTGCCCGCGGATCGCGACGAGCGCGACATCTCGGACGCCGAGGCCTACAACCTCGTGTTCCTGCCCGGGTTCTCCACCGCGGAGAAGATCACGGACATCTCCGGCCGCGGCGTCGGCATGGACGTCGTGAAGCGCAACATCGAAGCGCTGCGGGGCAAGGTGGACATCTACTCCACCCCCGGCAAGGGCACCGTGTTCGCGATGCGCCTGCCGCTGACCATGGCCATCATCGACGGCATGGTCGTGCGCGTGGGCTCTCAACGCTACGTGATCCCCACGCTGTCGATCGAACGCAGCTTTCGCCCCGTCGAAGGCGACGTCTACACAGTGCTCGCCAAAGGCGAGATGGCGCGCGATCGTGGATCGTTGCTGCCCATCTACAGGCTCAACCGCGTATTGCGCTCGAACGAGGGCTGTCAGGAGATCGCCGCGGGCCTGCTCATCGTCCTCGAAGCGCACGACTCGCGCTGCTGTTTGATGGTCGACGAGATCATCGGCCAACAGCAAGTCGTCATCAAATCGCTCGGGGAGAACATGCCGCGCATCACCGGCGTATCCGGTGGCGCGATCCTGGGAGACGGCCGCGTCGCACTCATCCTCGACGTGGCTGGAATCGTTTCCGCGGCCACGGCCAACGCCAACTGACACAACACACAGCGCGCATCACGAGGGAACTATGACCACCAGCACTCAAACCGAGAACTCCACACGGTCTCCTGGCCGTGGAACACAGGGCAACGCCAACAAGTTCCTCACCTTCTGCCTCGGGCGCGAGGAGTACGGCCTCGAGATCCTGGTGGTGCGCGAGATCATCGGGATGGTCGACATCACACCGCTCCCGCGCACGCCCGACTACGTCAAGGGCGTGATCAACTTGCGCGGCAAGATCATCCCGGTCATCGAGCTGCGCGCCAAGTTCGCGCTGCCCTCCGTGGCCTACACGCAGGAGACGTGCGTGATCGTGGTCGAGGCGGCCGCCGGGACGAACGGCACCACATCCCAGGTCGGCGTCATCGTCGATTCGGTGAGAGAGGTGCTCGACATCGACAAGAGCTGCATCGAGCCCGCGCCGAACTTCGGTTCCCAGATCCCTCTTTCGTTCATCCTCGGCATGGGCAAGGTGAAGGACAAGGTCGTCACGTTGCTCGACATCGAGAACATTCAATCGGTGGATGAGCTCATCACGCTGGCGGCACCAGCAATCGCGACGGGCGGCAAAGCCTGAGCAGCTTCACGCGATGCATCGCCGCACGTTTTCCGCAGCACCTGAACGAACAACCCCACTTCAAAGCCCTGGAACTCCCCGGAGACATCGAGACATGAGATCTTTTGCACCCCGATTCCCTGACGCCCTTGCCTTCCTGGCCGCCGCCGCGCTGACCTGTTCTTCTCTCGCGCCGAGCGTCAGCGCCGGCCCCGCCGGCACGGCCCCGAGCGATCCGGCCGCCACGCAGGCCCCCGAGCAAGCGCCGCTCCTTCAATCGACGCCCGATGGCGACCATGGTGCCGCGCCGGCGCACGGGACGACGAACTCGACCGGCACGGCCAATTCCCAAGGAGGGGCTACCGGTAGTAGCTCGAACGGCAGCGGAACCGCGGCGACCAGCCATGGCAGCGCTTCCTCGACGGATAGCTCCAAGGTCTCCGCGGCTGATGCCTCCAGGGTCACCGCGACGGGCGAGTTCAACGTGCCCGCCCTCGTCGTCGTGCAGCGCGACGACTTCGGATCCGCCGCAGGCACCGCCAGCGAGGTCAAGCTCCCGGAGGAATCCGCGGTCACCTCGATCGGCTTCGTCTACGGCTTCTGGGCGTCGGCGGCTCTGGTGCTGCTCGCCACGCTCTTCCTGGCGTACCGTCTCAGTGCCACCAAGAGCTCCGACGGTTCGATCCGCCGCGGCTTCACGTTCGGGTCGCGCTTTACGTTGGGGTTCGGAGGCGTGGCCGTCATGATGTTGGTCGCCAGCGCGTTGTCGTTCGCCTTGCAGCGCGACTCCACCGGCGCGGCCGCCGAGTTCTCGTCGATGGCCACCGAGGTCGAGCTGGTCAGCGGACTCCAGAACGACGTCCTCATGGTGCGCATGAACGTCAAGGACTTCCTGGTCACGCACAGCGACAAGGACCTGGAGCGGTACTCCGACTACCTCACGTCGGCTCGTAAGAAGCTCGAGGTGTGCGAGCACTACATCAAGAGTCCCGAGCGCAGGGCGACGGTGAAAAAATGCGCCGAGGACCTCGAAGGCTACGAGGAGGCGTTCGCCGAGGTCGTGAAGGCCGTGGACGCTCGGGACGGCGTCCTCGCCAGCCAGGTGGGGCCGACCGCCGCGCGCATCACCGAGCTACTAGAGGTGATCATGCGCACGGCCCACGAAGACGGCGATGCTGAGGCTGCGCTGAACGCAGCGCACGTGTTGAACGAATTTCACCAGGCGCGCGTCGCGGCCATGACGTACGTGCGCTCCGGCAACATCAAGGACGAGCACGAGGCCGTCGCCTTCTGCGAGAAGGCCCGCGAAGAGATCAAGGAACTGGTCGGCCACATCAACAACCCCCGGCGCAAGGCCTGGCTGACCGAAGCGGAGCGCGGTCTCGAGTTCTACGGAAAGGCGCTCGATGTCACCGTCGAGTCCGTGACGCAGTGCAACGAGCTCGTCAAGGGCAAGTTGGACCTGCTCGGCCTGGACATCGAGCACAACGTGGCGCTGATGGTCGAAGCGATCCACACCGCCGAGGTCGGGCTCCGCCAGCGGGCGGACGCGGACGCCACGCTTGCGACGATCACCAACTGTGTCGCCAGCGTCCTGGTGCTGCTGTTGACCGCCACCATCGGCTCGCTGCTGACCGGGTCCCTGCGCAAGAGCATCCTGACGCTCGTGACGCGCATGAAGGAACCGGACGACCTGACCCTACGCGTGGACCAGGACCGCAAGGACGAACTCGGTGAGCTGGGCGGTTGGTTCAACGGCTTCGTCGCGAAGATCGAGGCCGTTGTGATCGAGGTCGCCACGGGTTCCGAGCACCTCGACGCGGGCGCGACACAGACCTCGACCAGCAGCCAGTCTCTGGCCCAAGGCGCTTCGGAGCAGGCCGCAAACCTCCAACAGATCAGCGCGTCGCTGGAAGAGACGTCTTCGATGACCCAGCAGAACGCGGAGAACGCCAAGCAGGCCAGCGCCATGGCCGAAGCTTCGAAGGCCGCCGCCGACAAGGGGCAGGCCGAGATGAAGCAGATGTCCGGCGCGATGCAGCAGATCCAGCAGTCGTCGACGGAGATTTCGAAGATCATCAAGGTGATCGACGAGATCGCGTTCCAGACCAACCTGCTGGCTCTGAACGCGGCGGTCGAAGCCGCCCGCGCCGGCGAGGCCGGCAAGGGCTTCGCCGTGGTGGCTGAGGAGGTGCGCAACCTGGCGCAGCGCTCGGCCGAGGCGGCCAAGAGCACGTCGTCGATGATCGACGAGTCGACGCGACGCGCCCAGAACGGCG
>JAYTBY010000359.1:0-8531 GCA_043736755.1 Planctomycetota bacterium
GGCTTCGGCCGCTGAGGTCCCCCCTCGCCCTCGTTCTCTTGGTCAGGGCTCTGTCACGGGACGCCGAGGGCGATTTTCGCCGAGTTTCCCTGCGCTTGCTCGCGTCCATTCCACGAGAGCGAGTCGCGGCGACGACCCCGTCGATTCTCCGCCGGTCGACGTTCTCGATCGGTCGTGCGCCGCTTTCCCAAGGCAGTCCCGTCGCTCCGCGAGGATCTCTCCTCTCGAGTTCTGCTCCGGAGCCGCCTCCCCTCGTAGACTTGGAGGTTCCCCTTGTTTTCACCCATCGGGGGCCCACACCGTCTCGACGAGGACCTGTGCTCAGCGAACCGCTCCCCATCGACCGCCATCTCTTGCCATTTTCCGTCCGGCACTTGCCTGCGTACCGCTTCGACGTCCTGGTCGTGGGTAGCGGGGTGGCAGGAGCGTCAGCCGCGCTGGCCGCTGCGGACCGCGGCGCTTCAGTGGCCGTCCTCGCCAAGTCCGATCTGCGGGAGACCAACACCCTTTGGGCGCAGGGCGGCATGGCTGCGGTCCTCGAGGCCCCGGACTCCTTCGAGGCGCACGTGCGCGACACGCTCGCGGTGGGGTGCGGGCTTTCGGAGCCGGAGGCCGTCGAGTGCGTCGTCCGCGGCGGACCCGATGCGGTCGAGCGACTGCTCCGGCTCGGAGCGGAACTGGATCGGCGTGAGGACGGCGAGCTCGTGCTCTCGCGCGAAGGTGGACACTCCCACCCACGCATCGTGCACGCGCGGGGTGACGCGACCGGGGTCGAGATCCAACGGGCTCTTGCCCGCGCCCTCCAGAATCACCCCGGCATCGCCTGCTTTCCGAGCACTTTCGCTGTCGACGTGCTGTCCGATCGGGATGGCCGCGCTGCTGGAGTCTTGACTCGCAACGCGCGCGGCGACTTCGTCGTGCACGTCGGTGCTCAGGTCGTGCTCGCGACGGGCGGCGGAGGCCAGATCTACCGCGAGACTACGAACCCCGCGATCGCCACGGGTGACGGCGTCGCCATCGGATTCCGGGCGGGAGCGGCGGTGCGCGACATGGAGTTCGTGCAGTTCCATCCGACCTGCCTCTACATCGCTGGAGCGGCTCGTGTGCTCATCAGCGAGATCGTCCGCGGCCACGGCGGAATCCTCGTCGATCGCCACGGTGCGCGGTTCATGCCCGAGTACCACCCCGCAGCTGAGCTCGCACCGCGCGACGTCGTGAGCCGCGCAGTCTCGGCGCGGATGGTCGCGACGAACGACACCAGCGTGTACCTCGATTTGTCGCGCATCCAGGGCGACCCGCATGCCTTGTTTCCGGGTATCAGTCGTATCTGCCGCTTCTTTGGCATCGACATCGCGCGCGATCCCGTGCCCGTGCGTCCGGGTGCTCACTACATGGTCGGTGGTCTCGAGGCCGATCTCGACGGTCGAACCTCGGTGCCCGGGCTCTGGGCTGTGGGTGAATGCGCCAGTTCGGGCCTTCACGGCGCGAATCGCATGGGCTCGAATTCGCTACTCGAGGGCATCGTCCTCGGCGAGCGCGCGGGGCACGCGGCGGCCAGCGAGGCGCGCGAGGTCGATGTCCGCGGAATCGTCGATTCACCGCGTGGACCGGCATCGAAGCCGCCGCCGGGCGTGCAAGTGAACCTGCAGGACTTGCTCTACTCGCTGAAGTCGCTGATGTGGCGACAAGTCGGCGTCGAGCGCACGCGAGCCGGACTCGAAGACGCGCTGAGCAAGATCCGCTTCTGGACCCGCGCGGTCGCCGAGATCGAGCTCGACGAGCCGCGTGCGATGGAGCTGATCAACATGCTGACGGTGGCCCGACTCACGACGCTCGGTGCGCTTGCTCGCGAGGAGAGCCGCGGCACGCACTACCGGCCCGAGACTCCGGAACCGCGCGCGGAGTGGCGTGCGCACACATTGATCCGTCCAGTGTTCGAGAACGGCCGCATCGTGCGCGCAGATCTCGTTCGCGAGGCCCTGCGCTCGCCAACTCCCGTCGCATGAGTCGCATTCCGAAGCCGACGCGGACGCCCGAAGAGCGCGTGCTCGTTTGCGGCGTCCGCTTCGCGGATGTCCCGCCGTTCGACGACGAGGACCTCTCCGAAGCCGCGGGTCTCGTCTCGGCGGCTGAAGGCCTCGTGGTGGGGGACGGCATCGTGCAGCGGTTGCAGCGCCCGAGTCCGGCCACGCTGTTCGGCAGCGGCAAGGTCATCGAGATCAAGGCCGAGATCGACCGACTCCACCCCGACGCGGTCGTCGTCGACAACGAGTTGTCGCCGGCACAGGGACGCAATCTCGAGAAGGCGTTCGGCATCCGCATCATCGACCGAAGCGAGCTCATCCTCGACATCTTCGCGCGTCGTGCGCGGACGCGGCAGGCGCGGCTCCAAGTCGAGCTCGCGCAGAACGAGTACCTCGCTCCGCGCTTGCGCCGGATGTGGACGCACCTCGAGCGCAACGAGGGCGCGATCGGTGCCCGAGGTCCGGGTGAGACCCAGCTCGAAACCGACAAACGACTGATTCGTCGGCGAATCCAAGACCTTCGCGAAGAGCTGCGCGTGATCGAGGAGCGCAAACAGCGCGAAGTGCGCACGCGCGCCGAGCAGTTCACCGTCGGCCTCGTCGGTTACACGAACGCCGGCAAGTCCACGATTTTGAATCGTCTCACCGGATCGGACGAACTCGCGGCCGACATGCTGTTCGCGACGCTCGACACCCGCACGCGGCAGTGGCGACTTCGCGACGGACGAACCGTTCTCCTGTCGGATACCGTCGGATTCGTGACGAGATTGCCGCACCACTTGGTCGCCTCGTTCCACGCCACGCTCGAGGAAGCACTGCACGCGGATCTCCTGCTGCATGTCGTCGATGCCTCGCATCCCAGGGCGATCGAGCAGATGGAGGCGGTCGAGCAGGTCCTGCGCACGGTCTTGCGCGGACCGCGCGAAGAAATCGTGATCCTGAACAAGGCCGACATGGTGAGTGACGCGCTGGCGCTCGACGCGCTTCAGCGCGCAGCCGGGTCCGACTCGTTGCTCGCTTCGGCGGTGACTGGGGACGGGCTCGCCGAGCTCGATGCGCGAATCCGGGCGCGTCTCGATGCTCAATCCGCGCTGGTGGACGTCTTCATGCCGGCCTCCGCCGGACGGCTCGATGCGCAGATTCGCTCGCTGTGCACCCCGATCGAGCGGGCCTACGACGAAACGACCGGGGAATCGCGCGTGCGCGTGCGCTTGTCGAAGGCGCAGCAGGGATTTCTCGAGCGCGGTGCCGGAACCGAGGCTCGGTTCATCGTGGTCGAACCGCCCCTCGGAAGCTCCGCTCACGGCGATGAGGATCGAGATCCTTGGTCCGACGATCCTCACCGCGATGCTGGGCCGACGGACCGGTTCCGCCAAGCTCCGAACTGACGGTCGAAGACGGAGAGGCTCGGACGGCGCCACCGGATCCTCTGAGCGTGATACCGACCCACGAGCCGGGATCGTAGGCACATGGAACCGGATCGACAGCAATGCAGCGCATGTTCGCAGCTCGCAGCTCGCAGCTCGCAGCGCGGCAGTGCGCAGTGCGGCAGTGCGGCAGTGCGCAGTGCGCAGTGCGCAGTGCGGCAGTGCGCAGCGCGGCAGCGCGGCAGCGAGGCAGTGCGGCAGCGAGTCAGCGCGGCGAGGAATGCAGCTCTTCGAGCGTCGGCAGAACGAGCGCCTGCCCCTCACGGATCGCGCCCGAGTTCGTGAGACCGTTCGCGCGCGCGACGGCTTCCACGACGTCTTTGCGCGCGGTTCCGTAGAAGGCCGCGCAGATCTTGGAGAGCGACTCGCCCTTGCGTACGACGTGTCGGCCTAGCGCGACCGGCCTCGCCGCCTGGCCATTTCCCCCCGTTTCGATCTTCGCCGCGCCGCCGGATTCAGGGCTCGACTTGGCGCCCGTTCCCGCGCGATTTGCGGACCCGGTCGGCGAGGGTTGCTGGCCGAGGATCGGCGGCGCGCCGCTCGGCTCACCGATCACGACACGACCGAATCCTGCGGGCGTCTCCGTTCCCGAAGTGGCGATCCGCGAGTAGGCCTCGTCGCGCTCGGCGCGTCGCGCATCCGCCCAGCGATTCTCGACTTGCCAGGCGAGGACGAAGGCCGCGACGAGCACGGCGATCCAGATCGCGGCGCGCACAGTACGGCCCGGGGTGCGACGGAGCCGCGCGACCTAGGTCGCGGGCTTCGCTTCCGTCGTCACGGCGCCGCTGGCCTTGTCTTCGCGCTTCCTGCGCCAGTCCTCGAGCCACAGCAGCGTCGGACCAGCGATGTAGACCGTGCTGTACGTGCCCGAGATCACGCCGACGAGCATCGCGAAGGTGAACCCCTCGATGACGTTGCGCGACCCGACGTTGAAGAGGAAGAGCACCACGATCGTCAGGAACACGGTCGTCGACGTGAGGATCGTGCGACCGAGGGTCTGGTTCAACGCGTCGTTGATCACGTCCTTCAGCGGCTTCTTCGAACGCGGCAGGATTTCCCGCACCCGGTCGAAGATGACGATCGTGTCGTTCTGCGAGTAGCCGATGATCGTGAGGAACGCCGCGATCATCGTCAGGTCGAGTTCGGCCTGCACGATGTCGAAGTGCCGCGCGACGGCCAGCGCACCGAGCGTCACGAGGACGTCGTGCACGAGGGCCGCGACGACCGCGATGCCGTAGCTCCACTCCGCGAAGCGGAAGCGCAGGTAGAGCATCGTGGCGAACATCGCCAGGATCAGCGCGCGGATGGCCTTGTCGCGCAACTCGCCGCCGACCTGGGCGCCGATCAGGGCGGATTCCGGGATGGGGGAGAGCAGTTCGTACGGGGTGCCTGTCGCGTCCTTGACCGCCGTGAAGCGCCTCTGGACCTCGGTCACGAGGTCGGCCGACGTGCGCGAGAGCCCTGCACTGCCCGTGAACAGGAACGAGTGCTTGTGATCGCTATTGATCGTGGCGACGGCGTTCTCGATGCCGCTCTCGATGAGCGAACCCTGCACATCCGCGGCCTGGTGCGCGTTCTCGAAGTAGATCTCGCCGGTCACGGCCTGCTTGCCGTCCGTTCCAGGAGCGAGGGCCAGCACGACCGGGCCGCGCTGGAGCACGTCCGCGAGCGCGCGTCGAACCTCGGTTTCTGCGGCCTTCGCGGCTTGTTCGCCGCCGACGCTCGTGTCGTCCAGTTTCGACGTGATGCGGAACGCGCGGTAGCCCGCTCCGTCCTTGCTGTCACTGATCGTGCGCACTTCCGCCGAGCGTCCGATGTCGCCGGGGATCGACGCGATCTTCGCGCGCAGGGTCTCGATCGTCTGCGGATCCTGCGTGCGCACCGTCAAGGCGTAGCCGCCCATGAAGTCGATGCCGAGCTTCTCGCGGTCGGGCAAGTAGATGAAGAGCCCGACCGTGGACACGATCACGAGCAGCGATCCGGCGAGCGCCGGCTTGATCGCGCCCATGAAGTTGATGCCGGTGCCCTTGACGAGCTCGCGCATCACGTAGGGCGCGACGCCGCGCTTGATGTCGTGGAACATCAGCACCTGGGTGATGACGATCACCGTGAAGAGCGTCGTCAGGATGCCGACGCACAAGGTCGTCGCGAAGCCGCGAATCGGGCCCGTGCCGGCCCAGTAGAGGATCAGGCCCGCGAGCAGAGTCGTCAGGTTCGCGTCGATGATCGTGACGGCCGCGCGCTCGAAGCCGGCCTTTGCCGCCTGCGAGAGCTTCAAACCGCGCGCCATCTCTTCGCGCAGACGCTCGAAGATCAGGATGTTGCCGTCGACGGCCATGCCGACCGTGAGGACGATGCCGGCGAGTCCCGGCAGGGTGAGCGTGGCGCCCCACAGGGCCATGATGCCCATGAGGAGGATGAGGTTCGCGAGGAGCCCGAGGACCGAGAACCAACCCAGTCGGCGGTACACGAACACCATGAACACGACGACGACGAGCGTCGCGACCAGCGCGCTGATCGTGCCCGACACGATGTAGTCCTCGCCCAGGCTCGCGCCGACACGCGACTTGTCCATGAGTTCGGGCTTCATGCGCAACGAACCCGAGCGCAGCACCGTGATGAGGTCCTTGACCTCGGGCTGCGTGAAACCGCCCGCGCCGCCGTTGATGATGCCACTACCCGGCAGGCGGTCCTGGATGATCGCCAGCGTCGCGATCTCGCCGTTCAGGACGATCGCCATCCCGTCCTTCAGGTGGGCCGACGTGAAGTCGCCGAAGGCGATCTTCTTGTCCGCGGCCATCTCGAAGTTGACCGCCGGGTAGCCCAGGTCGTCGGGCTGCATCCCGACCGAGTTCAGGTCGCTTCCCGTGAAGACCCAAGCATCGCGGTCCAGCGAGGGGTCGGTCGGGCGCGGCAGGTACAGCAGGGTCATCTCCCGCTGCGCGTAGGGGATCTCGGCCTCTTGGCTCTTGATCCGCGCCGGAACCCAGCGCAGGTCTTTGCTGACCAGTCCGCCTTGATCCGCCGAGAGCCGGTTGAAGTCGTCGACCGGTACGTCGGGGTTCTTCGCGCGCCAGTCGCTGAGTTTCTTCTGCTCCGTGGCCAGGTCGCCCTGCAGCGCGCGCACGTCCTCGGGGCCGGCTTGCAGCAGGAACTGCATGTCGCCGACGTTCTCGATGGCGCGTTGCAGCTCGTCCGAGGTCAAGAGATCGACCATCGCGCCAGCCTCGTGCGCAACGGCCTGTGTGCTCTCGTGGCCGCGCTTCAAGCCGGTCAGCGTGGTGCCGTTGCGCGAGGCGTAGAGGATCTTCTCCTCGCCGACCTGGACCGTTCCACCGTTCAGCGAGTAGGCCTTCACGACTTGCTGCTGCGACCCGTCGAGCACGAGCGACGTGGCATCGGGCACGATCGACGCGGCGAGCTTCGTCCCCGGCAGCGCGGCGTTGAACTCAGCCGCGCCCGGCACCTCGATGACGATCGAATCGGAGCCCTGGCTGCGCAGCGAGAGTTCCCGAACGCCCTGCGGATCGAGACGCTCGTTGATGATCGTCTTCATCTCCTGCAGCAGGGCTTCGGGGTTGGCGAAGTCCTCCGCGTTGATGAGCCCCTTGTCGAGGGCCGCTTTGAAGTCGAAGCGGTAGACGAGGCGGGTTCCGCCTTGCAGGTCGAGCCCGAGCCGGAACGGCTTGTTCCCGAGGAGGAGCGGCCCAAAGATGAACGCCAGTGCGGCGAGCAGCAGGGCGACCGTCAGGGTGGTCTTGCGACCGAGGTTCTCCGTCATGGGAGCGAGAGTGAAGCGGGTCGTGCGGACGGGGATCGAATCAGGACTCCGGTCGGGTGCGCCGCGCGGGCGTCCCCGGAGTGCGTGCGCGCGAGCGCCGTGAGGCGGCCCGCGCGCGAGGAAGAGAGAGCACCGTCCAGCCGCGCGGGCGGGACGAGGGTCGCAGACTCAGACCTTGGCCGGTTTCGCGGTGGGTTTCTTGTCGGCCGTCGCGGCAGTCGTCGCTTCCGGTTGCAGGTCGGCAGCCGTCGACGCGCGCATCGCCTTGTCGAACTCGCGCTCCTTGCGCACCTTCTCGCCGAGGAGCTCCTTGAGGCGCGTCTGCTTGCCGACGCGATCGCGCAGGAAGTAGAGCTTCGCGCGGCGGACTTCACCGCGGCGCGTCACGATGACGTCCTTCACGCGCGGGCTGTGCATGGGGAACGTCCGCTCGACGCCCTCGCCCTGCACGATGCGGCGCACGATGATGTTCCGCCGGATCCCGCGACCCTGCTCGGCGATGATCGTCCCGATGAAGAGCTGGACGCGCTCCTTTTCGCCTTCGCGGATGAGGTAGTGCACCTCGACCGTGTCGCCGATGTGCACCGGGGGCAGCGCGCGCTTCCCGTTCTCTAGGTCGAGCTTTCCGATCAGATCCATGTTCGTGTCCCGGACCCACTCGGGGTCCTTCTCGTGTCGGCGTGACAGGCCTCGTGGAGGAGGCCTGGGTGTGCGTGGCTCAGTGTGTGCCGCGAGTCCCATGGGGATCGCGGGTGTTCGGTGTAGGGGGAGGCGTGCGCGGGGCGCCGGCCTCGGTTCCGGCCAGGTCAGGCCGGTTCCGACGCGTGCGCTCGCTCGCCGCCGTTCGACGCCAGCGCTCGATCGCGGCGTGATCGCCGGAGAGCAGCACGGGCGGGACCTCGCGACCGCGCCACACTCGGGGTCGGGTGTAGTGCGGGCAATCGAGTTCGCCGCCGGAGGCGCCGAAGGAGTCTTCCGCGGCCGAGCGCTCGTCGCCGAGCACACCGGGTAGGAGTCGCGCGACGGCCTCGGTGACGGCCAACGCGGCGAGCTCACCACCGGCCAGGACGTAATCGCCGATCGAGAGCTCCTCGAAGGCGAGTTCGTCCAGGACGCGCGCGTCGAAGCCCTCGTAGCGGCCGCACAGGAGCAAGATGCGCTCCTCGTGGGCGAACTCTTCGGCCTGACGCTGGTGGAACGGCCGCCCGGCTGGGCAAAGCGCGATCCGCCGGAACGCCCCGTGGCGCGCCTCGAGCCAGGCGACGGCCTCGGCGATCGGCTCAGGACGCAAGAGCATCC
>JAYTBY010000360.1:0-8529 GCA_043736755.1 Planctomycetota bacterium
GCCGAAGCTTCCGGGGCGACCGCGCAAGCGCACGGCCAGCCTGGACCGGCTCTACCGCGAGCTCAATGCGTTGCTACCCGGACCGGATGCCGTGCGCACCGATCACACGGTCGAAGTGCGCTTCGTGCTGCACGTCATCGCACGTGATGCGGAGCAGTGGTCGGTCCTCGGAATCCATCTCGCGCGCCGGAATCGTGGGCGCCTCAGCGCGTTCCGTCCGGCGTTTCCATCGCCAGCGCAGCAGAAAACTCTCGGGGAAGACGACCAACGCATCCTTGCGATGCTGGGCAGCGCGACGTGGTCGTGGAGGACGAAGGAGGCGGGAGAAGGTGGTCGCGAGATCCCGCGCGTGCTCGAGCCCACGATCCTCGAACTCGCTTCGCGCACCGGACGGCTGCGGCTCGCCACGGAATCGACGGTGGGCGAGCGCCCGCTGCTCTTCGACGACGGTCCGCCGTGGACGCTCGAGCTCGAGCTGAAGAAGGCCGATACCGACGCGACGCTGACCGGCTTGCTGGTTCGCGGCGAGGAGCGTCTCGAGCTCGACGACTGCCACCATGCACTCGCGGGCGGACTCATCGTCCACGAAAATCGGCTCGCGCGCGTGGACTGGCGCGGTGCGGGTGCGTGGGTGCCGTCGATGCGGCGACCGGGCGGAATGCGAGCGCCGTTCGAGCTCGTGCACCGTCTCGTCAACGCGATCCAAACCGCTACGAATCAGGTGCGGATCCACGCCGCGGACTTCGTCGAGGATGTGACAGCGAAGCCCATCGGCATCGTGCAACTCGCGACTGCGCTCGACGAAACGGGCGCGATCCCGGTGGAGATTCAGTTCCAGTACGGGGACGAGCGTCGGCGCGCGCTGGACCCGGAATTGAGCACGTGGATCCAGCGGCCGGGCAAGATCCTCTGGCTTCGACGCGACTCCGAGGAAGAGGAACGACTCCTCGGCGAGTTCGAAGTCGCGGGCGGGGATCGAGCTCCGACGGAGGACGGATCCTGGACGGCCATCATCCCGGCCGAGCGATTGCCGGATCTCGTCGCCGATCTGTCAGCTCATGGCTGGCTCATCGAGGCCGAGGGCGCGCGCGTGCGTGCTGGCGCGGAGAGCCACGCCGGGATCGCATCCGGGATCGACTGGTTCGACATCGAGACGTCCATCGCGTTCGACGGCTTGTCGCCCGACATGCCTGAGCTCCTGCGTGCTGCGCGCGAAGACCGGCGCATGGTGCGGCTGGGCGACGGCAGCGTCGGTCTCTTGCCGGCCGCATGGCTCGCGCGCCTGAAATTCGCCCTGCGCATCGGCGAGGTGGAGGGCGACGTCCTACGCGTCCCCGCAGCGCGAGCTTGGTTGCTCGACGCGTGGGTCGCCGAGCACGCCGGGCGCATCGACGTCGACGCGGCTTTCTCGCGCGTGCGCGAGAACCTGCGGCGCTGCGCCGAGCCTCTCGAACGCCCCGAACCGGCTGGATTCGTCGGCGAATTACGGCCCTACCAACGCGAAGGGCTCGGTTGGCTCCACTTCCTCGGGGAAGCCTCGGTCGGCGGAATCCTGGCCGATGACATGGGCCTCGGGAAGACGATCGAGGTGCTGGCGACGCTCTTGGAGCGACGACCGACCGCACGAGGACCCGCACTCGTCGTCGCGCCGCTCTCGGTGCTCTTCAACTGGGAGCGCGAAGCCGAACGGTTCGCGCCCGGGCTCACGCGCATGCTCCACCACGGGCCGCAACGCGCGAAGACCGCGGCGCCACTCTTGGAGGTCGACCTCGTCGTGACGAGCCACGCGACGATGCGTCTCGACATCGAGATGCTGAAGGAAGTGAACTTCGATTGCGCCGTGATCGACGAGGCGCAAGCGATCAAGAACGAGAAGAGTCAGGGTGCGAAGGCCGCACGATTGCTCAAGGCCGATCTCAAGCTCGCGCTGACCGGAACGCCCGTCGAGAATCACCTGGGCGAGTTGGTGTCGATCCTGCGGTTCACGAACCCCGAGCTCGTCGAAGGCAGCCGACTGCTGAAGGACGTGCTGTCGGGCGGTCGCGCCGACGCGACGACAGCCGGCATCCTCGCGCGCGCCGTGCGACCGTTCATGCTGCGTCGCACGAAAGAGGCCGTCGCCCGTGAGCTGCCCGCGAAGACCGAGCAGGTCGTGACGGTCGAGCTCGATGTGCAAGCGCGACGCGAGTACGAGGAGCTGCGCGCGCGGATCGCGGCCAAGATCCTGGACCTCGAGGAGCAGCTCGGACTCGAGCGCATCGGGATCCACGTGCTCGAAGCGATGCTCCGTTTGCGTCAGGCCGCGTGCCATCCGGGCTTGATCGATCGTCGTCGCGTCGCCGAGCCCTCGGCCAAGCTCGAAGTGCTCCTCGAGCGACTCGCCGAGATCGCGGAGAGCGGCCACAAAGCTCTGGTTTTCTCGCAGTTCACCTCGTTCCTCGCGATCGTGCGCGCGCGGCTCGATGCGTCGGGCATGCGCTACGAGTACCTCGACGGGACCACGAAGAAGCGCGCGGAGCCCGTGCGCGCTTTCCAGGAAGACCCGACGATTCCGCTGTTCCTGATCAGCCTCAAGGCCGGCGGTTCGGGCCTGAACCTGACCGCCGCGGACTATGTCTTCCTCCTCGATCCGTGGTGGAACCCCGCAGCCGAAGCGCAGGCCATCGATCGCACGCACAGAATCGGTCAGACGCGGCCTGTCACGGCGTACCGCCTGATCGCGCGTGACACGATCGAAGAGCGCGTGCTCGAACTCCAAGAGCGCAAGCGCGAGGTCGCGAACGCCCTGTTCTCCGGCGCGAGCACGTCGTTGCGCGACTTGACGCGCGCCGACCTCGCGCGCCTCTTCGCCTGATCGAAGAGCCCGTTGGGATTCGGGGTTACGGCTTCTCTCAGCAAGCGGCGGGATCAGCGCGCCGCAGATGTGTGCGAGAGAGTGTCGGCCCGAGTCCGTGACACGATCGGCGAGCCTCATCGCGCTGCTCCGCGTCGCGAGGCCCCGCGAGCGCTCAACCCACTCGGATACCCGTCGCGTTCTCCGTTGGAATTGGTGCGGGAAGGGGGACTCGAACCCCCAAGGGTCACCCCACGAGATCCTAAGTCTCGCGCGTCTACCAGTTTCGCCATTCCCGCGGCAGGCCACTGATCCTAACAGCGTCGCCCGACGCACGTCCGCGCGAGTTGCCGCGTGCGAGTTCCGCCCATCGGCCTCCGCGACACCATCAAGGAACGAACGCGATCTGCACGACGTTCGACGAGTTCCTGCGCGCCGTACAGGTGGACGGCGCATCGCGGTGTAACGCCTGGAAGCTCCAGGTCTGGCCCGCGATCCACGGCGCCGTCGCGCTGAGGCCTGGCCCGAAGCTCACGGCCTGGCTCGTTGCAGTCCGCGTCCTGACCATGATCGGGCTTGCGAGGCACAGAAGCCCGTTCCCAAACGTGATAGCGGGCTGCGTGGCGTTGCTGGCGCTGAGTTGCACCGTCGTGTTCGGCACGCCGAGCACGTGGACCACGAGATCGTCCGACGCAATGCTCAGGCTGCCGACCGCGTAGGTCCGGCTTCCGCCGCCTGTGGAGTTGCTGCACCCCGACATCGCGGTCGTCGGCGTCGTGTTGCCGCACGGGCAGGGTCCCGCGCTGCCGTCGCCGAGGCAACTCGCAGTCCCGAGCAGGACCGCTTGGATCGGGAAGAGGAAGGCCGCACCCGAATCCACGCCGAGGTCGTCGTCCTCGGGCGCGGCGACGAGCACCCGGGCGCCGTCGAGCGCCAATTCGAGTCCGAAGTTGTCGCGCTGGCCCGGCGACGACTGCCTGAGCTTGAACTGTGGATTCCAGACGCCGGCTTGGAGTGCGAACGTGTACACCGCGCCGAGACCACCCGACGGCGTAGCCGGTATCGAGGTCGCGCCGACCACGAGGTCCGTGCCCGACAGCGCCACCGACTCGCCGAAACGCGCATTCGTTTCGGTGTCGTGACCGCGCAACGTCTGCGTCAGCGTCCAGACATTGCTCACGAGATCGTAGACGTACGCGCGACCGTCGCCGTCGTAGGTCAATGCGCCCGGTGCTCCGGCCACGATGCGGTTCCCGTCGAGCGCCACGCCTTGCCCGAACAACTGGTCCGCGCCGCCGGGCGCGAGCACCGCGGTCTGGGTCCAGGAGCTGCCCACGCGCGTGTACACGCGCACGGATGAGGCCGAGGGACCCGGGCTGTACGTGCTGCCCGGTGCGCCCGCGACCAATCGGTCGCCTTGCAGTGCGACCGAGCGACCGAGTGCGGCGCTGATCGACGGGCCGGTGGCGCTGAGCACCGCTTCTTCGCTCCACGATCCCGCGACGAGTCGGAACACGTGCACATTCCCGGGCAAGGTGTAGGGCCAGCGCTCGAATGGCGCGCCGGCCACGATCGTGTCGCCGTCGAGTGCGACGGATCGGCCGAGCATGCGGTCAGCGACTACGTTCGAGCCCTTGAGCTTGACGCACTGTGTCCAGACGCCCGCGCTGCGCTCGAAGACGTAGACCGCGCCCGATTGGTAGCTGCCCACTCCGTCCCACGAGCAACCGATGGCGAGCCGGTCGCCTTGCAGCGACAGCTTCTCGCCGAACCGGTACTGCGTGGCCGGGTCGTTGGGGGTCAGCCTCTGCCGGAATATCCAGGACGAGCCGTTCCATCCATAGACGTAGACCGAGCCTCGCTGATAGCCCGGTCCGGACATCCAGGACCCCACGGCCATCGTCCGACCATCCAGCGCAATGCCGGTCCCGTACTGAGCATCGGCCGCGCCGTCGTGCGCTACGAATCGGGTCGTCTCGTTCAGGACGACGACTTGCGCCCGGAGCGCGGCCGGCACGAGACCTGTGGCGAGGAAGGTGAACAGTAGTGCGTTGCGCATGTCCGAGCCTCTCCGTCGCGACCTGATCGGGCCACACGGGTTCCCCGTGCGGTGGCGTTCGCACAACGGGGTGGAGGCGGGAGTCGCTCCCGCAACCGTGCTCAGGTTAGCAGGGAGCCTGCATCCCGGTGAGGGTGCTGGCGCAGGGTGGAGCGTGGCTGGAAAAGGACCATCACACTCTCCGCATCGAGCCCGTTCCGGCCGATGATGAGTTCGTGCTGCCCGCCTACCTCGTCGCGCTCGGATCCCTCGCGACCGTCCTCGTCTTCGTGATCGGGCTGCGCGCCGCGCGCACGCGCGTGATCTCGGTGTGCGGACTCGCGTCGGTCGGTTGTGCGCTCGGAGCCTCGGGATTCTGGGCCGCGAGCGGCGCGTCCGAACTGACGACGCGGATCGCGCTGTCCACGTTGAGCATCGCGGGCGGACTCGCGCACGGCGTCGTCTTCTCGATCGCGGCGCTTCCGAAGGGGAAGACGTGGACGCGACTGCTGCTCGTGCCGCTCGGGATGTGGACCGGCACGTTCACGGCGATGTGGTTCGCCGTGCCGATCGGCAGCGCGTTCCTCGACTGGATGATCCTGATCCTCGCGAGCGGGACACTCGCGACGTGGTGTGTCCTGCCGTTCTGGACGCGCGAGCGCGGCTTCGTGATCCAAGGTCGCGAGAAGATCCCGACCGTGCGTTTTCCGTGCCCAAGATGCGGCACGCGCGTGGATTGGGCGCGCGGCGTGATGGGTTGCACGGACTGCGGGCTGTTCGTGCACTTGCAGTGGCCATCGGACGAGTTGCACGCCGAGGGAGGTCACCCGATCGTGCTGAAGCCATATCGTTCCGTGCGCTTCGCGTGCCCGGAGTGCAGCACGGATCACGAGTGGCCGTGCGGAGACAGCGCGTGTCCGTCGTGCGGCGTGAAGCTGTCGATGCACTGGAACGTGCACCGCCACGGCTGAGTTCGAGCCCAGCCTGGCCGCGGGTTCGATCGGTTCGGGTGGTACTTCGGACCATTTTGCTGACGTCAGCAAAATGGTGTCTCTAGAGACCCGCTACGCGTGGGCGGACCAAAATTGCGCGACGGGGCGGACCGGTCACCGCGGCAGCGCGCACCGGTCGACGATGCCTGGCCCCCGTCCGGCCACGCGACGTTCGATCTCGATTCAGGCCGCGGCAATACGCTCGACCCGGGCGACGATCCGCGCGATGCTCCTCGCTCGCGGCGCACAGACCCCCGCCGCGCAGAACGAAGTCCATGAACACGCTGCACACCGTCGTCGCCCTGGTGGCGATCAGCCCTCTCGTCCCCGCGCAGGAATCAGCGCGTGTCCCCTTCTCCGCCGAGCGCTCATGGGAGATCCAGCGCGTCGGCGCGCCGACCATCGCACCCGACGGGTCGTTCGCGATCTGTGCCGTGACGCGCTACGACGTCGCGGCCGACAAGGGGCTCGCGGACTTGTGGTTGTGGCCGACCGATGGCGCCGAGCCGCGCATGTTGACGACGCACAGCGCGAGTGAGAGCTCGCCGCTGATCTCGCCCGACGGAGCGAGCGTGGCGTTCGTCGCGCAGCGCGACGACGACAAGGCTCCGCAGCTCTACGTGTTGCCGCTCACGGGTGGCGAAGCGCGTCGCGTCACGAACGTGCCGACCGGCGTTGCGCAGCCGAAGTGGTTCCCGGACGGGACGAAGCTCGCGTTCCTCTCGCGCGTCTGGGGCGACCTCGCGAAGTTCGAGGATCAGGGCAAGCGGTTGAAGGAGCGCGAAGACGCGAAGTGCAAGGCGCAAGTGTGGGACGCGGCGCCGGTGACCGCGTGGGACACGTTCGTCGACGATCGGCAACTGCATCTTTTCTCGGTCGCGATTGCGGGCGGTGAACCCGAGGCGATCACGCTCGGAACCGGGCTCGAGCTGTCGCGCCGCGCGGTGCCGCTCGAAGGTCCGCTCTACGACATCGCGTCGGATGGCCTGGAGGTTGCGTTCTCGGCCGACTCGGATCCGGCCGTGAACTTCACGAACATGGACCTGTTCACGCTGGAGTTGGGCTCGAAGGACGCGAAAAACCTCACTGCTGCGAATCGCGCCGGCGACGGCGTCGTCGGTTACAGCCCGGACGGGAAATGGCTTGCCTACACGCGCCAATCGATCGTGGGGTTCTACGGCGACACGCGGAAGCTCGTGCTCGTCGACCGCGCGAGCGGCACGGAGCGCGCGGTCGCAATCGACTGGGATCGCAGTGCCGACGGGCTCGTGTGGGCTCCGGATTCGAAGCGACTGTACGGCGCGATCGACGACGCGGGCACGGTGCGCGCGTACGACATCCCGATCGACGGGCAACCGCGCGCGGTCACGAAGGATGCGAGCTTCGGTGCGCTCGCGGTCTCCGACAAAGGCACGCTCGTCGCGTTGCGCCAGACGTTCGTCGAGCCGCCGACGCTCGTGAAGCTCGACGCCACGAGCGGCGCGGCGACGAAGCTCTCCAAGGTCAACGACGAGCTGCTCGCGAAGACGGACCTCGGCACGTTCGAGAGCGTCACGTATCCCGGTGCGCAGGGCGAACCGATCCAGATGTGGGTCAACTACCCGCCCGGTTTCGACAAGGCGAAGAAGTACCCGCTCTTCGTGCTGATCCACGGTGGTCCGCACAACGGCATCACGAACGGCATGTCGTTCCGCTGGAACGCACAGGTGTTCGGCTCGTGGGGGCTCGTCACCGGTTGGCCGAACTTCCACGGATCGAGCGGCTTCGGGCAAGCGTTCACGGACTCGATCAACCCGCAACAGGACGAGTTGCCCTACGAGGACGTCATCCGCGCCGCGAAGTGGTTCCAGGAGAAGCCCTGGATCGACGGCGATCGCATGGCGGCCGGTGGCGGCAGCTACGGCGGTTACTTGAGCACGATCCTGCTCGGTCGACCGCATCCGTTCCGCGCGCTCGTCGCGCACGCTGCGGTCTACAACTGGTACACGCAGATGGGCGCGGACTACTCGTCGGAGCTGCGCCGCCACGGTGGGTTCTGGACACCGGAGCAACAGAAGGTGTTCGAGAAAGGCTCACCGCACTTCGGCGCGGCGAACTTCAAGACGCCGACGCTCGTGTTGCACGGACAGAAAGACCAGCGCGTGCCCGTGAACCACGGGATCGAGCTGTACCACGCGTTGTTGCAGCGTGGCGTGCCGACGCGATTCGTCTATTTCCCCGACGAAAATCACTGGGTGCTGAAGGCCCAGAACTCACTGCTCTGGTACCGCGAGGTGAAGCGCTGGCTCGACGAACACGCGCTCAGTCCGAAGGGCTCGAGCGCGGGCGGCGTCGGTGACTGACCGCGGTCAGTCGCGCTGCAGCACGGGCCAGCTCTTCAGGACCTTCCAGGCGATCACGACGCCCTGCTCGTCGATCGCGGCGACGTGGACGGCGATCAGGATGTCGTGCGATCCGAAGCGCACGGATCGGAGCGCGTAGGTGCGGCCGACGATCGCGGGTGCACGGTTCGAGCTGCCCAGGTTGTCCGCTCGTCGCTTGAACTCGAGCATGGCCGAGCGCCACGCCGCTTTGGTCGCGTCGATCGCGCCTTGGCGTGCGGGTTCGCCGGTCGGCAATTCGACCGGAGTCGTGAGTGCATCCGTACCGAAGTGTGCGCCGAGCTC
>JAYTBY010000361.1:0-1722 GCA_043736755.1 Planctomycetota bacterium
TCGCGTGTACCCGCTCGTGACGCACACCGACGCGCCATACGCGCAGATCGACTTCGTCGGCGGTTTCACGGCCGCATCGGGTTGCACGATCTACACGGGTGGAGCGTGGCCCGCCAAGTGGAGGGGTGTTCACTTCGTCGCCGAGCCGACGGTGAATCTCGTTCACTGCGATGTCCTCAAGCGGAGAGGCGTGACGTTCACCGCGACGAAGGATCGCGAGCCGGAGTTCATGGCGAGCACGGACCTCTGGTTTCGTCCCGTGCACGTGCGCGTCGGTCCGGACGGAGCGCTGTACGTGCTCGACTTCTACAACCAAGCCGTCGTGCACAACGACACGCGCGGACCGAAGCACGGCCCGACGAACGCGGCGATCCGGCCGGACCGGGACCACACGCACGGCCGCATCTGGCGGGTGCAGCACAAGGAAGCGACGGCCACGCCCCTTTCCGACTTGTCGCGTGCTAGCCCGGCGGAGCTCGCCAGGAACCTCGGCGATGGGAACCGGTGGTCCAACATCACGGCACAGCGCCTACTCGTCGAGAGAGGCGGTCCTGCGGTCGTCGAAGCGCTGCAGGACTTGCTCACACGCGGCACGCCGGCCAGCGCCGCGCTCTGGTCGCTGCACGAGTTGCATGCGCTCGACGGGTACGTCTTCGCCGGAAACCTGCTCACGGAGGAGAGAGACACTCGTTCCAACGCCGCGCGCGTTGCCAGCGAGTCCGTCGAATCCAGGTCCAATCCGCGCGTCGTGGCTGCGCTGATCCAAGTGGCGACGTGGCGCCCCGCGTACGCTGGCAGAGCGCGACTCGAGGCCCTGATCGCGCTCGGCGGGTGCGCGCCTGCCCCTGCGATCGCCGACGTCTTCGTGGGTGAGTGGTCGAGGCTCGAGGACGACTGGTCGCGCTCCGTCGTCGTGCGCGGGGCACTGAATCAGGGCCTTGAGTTCTGGCCCGCACTCGGTCGAGCTGGCGCCGATGCGCCGACAGCTCTCGCCGTCGAAGTCGTCCGGCGCACGGCCCGCACGTCGAACGCGGAACAGATCAGCGCGCTCCTCGCGTTCGCTGCAGTCCAGGCGCCCCGCGATGCGGCAGGAGCGCGCGGACTACTCGAAGCTCTGAGCGCGGGCGCGCAAGGACCGATCGCTACGACTCCCGAGGCCGCGGGAACACTTGGGCGCCTTCTCGCATCGAACGATCTCGGCGTGGCCGTCGCGGCGATGACCGTCGCCACGCGCGTACCGGAAACCGAGCAGCCGATGCGCGAGATCGCCGGATTCACTGCACGGCTCGCCGCGAGTGTACGCAGCACCTCGACCAGCGACGTCGACTGCATCGCGGCGATACGCGCGCTGATCGTCGTGCCGGAACAACGCGCGGTCGCGATCGACGCGGCCCCGCGACTGCTTGAGCCGTCCGTCGGGTTGCCGACGCAACTGGCCGTCGTCGACGCGCTCGGGACGACCGATGACGTTGCCGCTGCGAGGGCGCTCTTGCGGGCATTCCCGACGGCCTCGAGCTCCGTCCAGGAACGCATCTTCGAGAAGCTCGTCGCGCGCGCTAGCTGGTCGAACGTCCTGCTCGACGCGATCGAATCGGCACAGATCGGCGCGGGAGCGCTCGGTCCGCAGCGCACTCACCGCATGCGCACGCACGCCGACGCGGCCGTCGCGAAGCGCGCCGACGCGCTGCTCGGGAAGGCCACGGCGAGCGGAGCGGCCATCGA
>JAYTBY010000362.1:0-3851 GCA_043736755.1 Planctomycetota bacterium
TCGAGGCCCCCGAATTCGCGCTCGATCCGTGCGCTCTTGTGCGCATCGTCGATTTCGAGTTGGAGGATGCGATGGTGACCCGAATCGGCGACGAACAGCGTCGATCCAGATGTGACCATGAGCTTCGACGGATGCGCGAGCGTGCGCGACCGCGAGGTGTGCAGGTGTGGTGTCGGCGCGGCGCGCACGAGCGTTCCGCGCGCTGCGTAGAGCGGGATCGATCGCTCGACGGCCTCGATGAGCTTCGCCGCGTCGATCTCACCCGACGCCATGCCGATGACGCGACCTTCGGGGTCGACCAGCGCGATCGTGGGCCACGCGCGAACCGCCCACGCTTGCCAGATCGCGTGATCGACGTCCTGGACGCACGCATGCTCGATACCGAGCTGCTTCACGGCGGAACGCACGTGCTCGAGTTCGCGCTCGGCCGGGAATTTGGGCGAGTGCACGCCGAGGAGGACGAGCTCGTCCTCGAACCGCGCCTGGACACGACGCAACTGCGCCGCGTTGTGGTGGCAGTTGATTCAACACGAGGTCCAGAACTCGACGACGACGAAACGGCCGCGGAAATCGGCCAAAGCGATGGCCGAGTCCGTGTTGAACCAGTCGAGCCCGAGCGGAAACTCCGGAGCGCGCACCGCCGGCGTCTCGTGCATGCCGGCTCCTTCGCTCACGGTGCGTTGACGCGCAGGAGGTTCGACCACGCAGCTTGCCCACCGCCTTCGTCGAGGAGGACTTGCAGGTAAGCCGCGGAGTTCGACGCCACGGTCCACGACACGACCGCGCGTCCGTCGGCCCCCGTGGTGCCTGTTGCGAGATCGGTCACGGTTCCAGCGAGGTACACGAGACCTTGCGTGCCCGGCGTCGTCTGTCCGACTTGTTCCGCGCTCGCGATGCGCACGCGGAACGGCACGTTCGCCGGGCCGTCGACGAAGAGGCGCGCGCTCGCGCCCGTCGTCGTCGCGCCCCACGCGCCGAGCGTCGGCAAGCTCGACCATGTACGCAGTGTGAGGTCGTCGACCGCGGCTTCGGTGAGGCTGTTGTTCGGAGAATCCGTGCAGTTCACGCGCAGTCGCATGCGGTGCGTCAGCGGCAACACTGCACCCAGGTCGACGGTGCGCGCGACCCAAGCGTTGGTGTTCGCCGTGGTTTCGATCGTCGACCACGTCACGCCGTCGTCGTTCGACGCTTCGACGACGAGTACGTCGTCGGCCAAGGTGCCGAGGAGGCACGCGAACCAGCGGGAATAGCTGAGTTCGACCGTCGTGAAGCCCGCGGCCGAGAAACGCGCGCTGGTGAGTGTCGTCACGCCGTCGACGTCGTTCGTGCCCGCAGTCGCTCCGGCGGCGGCGCCTGTGACCCAACACCGAGTTCCGGCGCCGGGCGTGTTGTCCGAACCCGGCTGTGCGATCGCCGAAGTGCCCGACGTTTGCTGCGGAATCGCGCGCTGGAACGCGTAATTGGCCGCACCGCTCGCGACCCAACCGAAGTCCGCGATCTCCATATCGTCCTTCACCAGCACGCGCGGCGCACCGAGACGCACGGTCACGACATCCGGTGTGACGAGTCCGTCGAAACCCAGCCCCAAGTCGAGCTGGATCGTGCTGCCGATGACCGCGTCGTTCGCGAAGGCGACGCGTAGCGGCAACGCGATCGGAGTACCGAGCGCCAGCGGTCCCGTCGGAATCGCCGTGAGGGGCAGGATCTTCGAGCCGACGGAGAACGGCGTCGTGCCGTTCACGATCACGGCCGTGCTCGAGCTCGACGCGAGCGTGAGCGAGCCTGCGCTCGGGAGGACGCCGCCGTTCGCGAGGTCGACGACGAGGTCCCACGTTTCACCGGGCTCTTGATACAGGTCGCCATCGCCGAGTCCGGGCACTTGTGTCCACGTCGTGCCGCGCTGCTCGGGCCACGCCCCAGTGAAGCGCACGACGTCGAGGAACGGTTGGCGCACGGATTCGAACAGCGCGGGGATCCGCGAGGGAACGGGCCAGAAGCCGTCGTTCTGGGATCCGATCTCCGGACTGAAGAAGAAGCTTCCGAGCGCGCCATAGCCCCAATCGAGGCTGCCGCCGTTGGCGATGTAGAGCAGTTGCCAGGGCGTGCCGTACGCGAATCCGTTCTGACTCGCGACGCGCGCGCCGTACTCCTGGAACTTCAACTCGTCCTGCGTGACGACCTGCTCGTAGCCCCACGCGTAGAGCCACAAATCACTGTAAGTATGCGCCGAAATGGCCATACCCGGCGGATGCGCGAGCAACGCGTCGCGCACCGCACGCGTCTCGGGCTCCGAGAATCCCGCCGTGCCGTGGTACGTGTCGTCGGTGGGAATCGTCGAGGACCCGGGGTGCGACGGGCCCCACTCCCAACCGTAGTTGCGGTTCAGGTCGACGCCGAAGCTGCCGCCCGCGTTCGCGCGCCGATTCTTGCGCCACAACCCGCCGCCGTTCGGATTCGTCGCGCGGTTGTACTCGTACCCGTCGGGGTTCACGCACGGGACGATCACGACTTGGCGCGTCTCGACCATGCGCTTCGCGGTGGGATCGCTCGGATAGCGCGCCGCGATCCAATCGACGAGCAGGAGCAGCGATTCTCCACCCATCGGCTCGCGTGCGTGGTGCAGCGCGTCGAACCACGCGACGGGCTCGTTCGGCTCGTCCACCGTCGGATTGTCGGAGAGGCGCACGGCCCAGATCGGACGGTTCTCGATGCTGGTTCCGATCGAGAACTTGGGCGAAACGATCGTCGGATACGTCGTGTGGAGCCGGTCGAGCTCCGCGCCGATCTCGGCCAACGTGCGGAACCCGCCCATGGATCCAGCGCCAACGAGCGAACTCTGCGCGGCTGCGCGCTCGGAGTAGAAGCGTGCGAGATCCCGTTGGACGGTGCGCAAGGTGAAACCAGCCCGCCGCAGCAGGCCTTGCTCGGCCTCGTCCGCGTGGACGCGAATCCAACCGTCGTCGGCGCGATCGTGATCGTCGGGATCACGAGCGAGTTCGAAGAGTCGAGCGACGTCGGCGCGCGTGGTGACGGCGACCTCGACGAGGTCGATGGGGCGCGCGACGGGGGCCGCTTGGAGGGCGATGAGCAGAGCCTGGAGCATCGCCCCAGTCTCGCCGTGCTGAGGTGTGGGCGGGAGACGCCACCTCGAATTCTCTGAAGTTGGTCCCGCGCCGCCGTCAAGAACTACGGGGGATGGCCGCCAGGGCCTCAGCTCGTCGATGCCGGCGGCGGCAACCCACGTCGTGCGTGCTCGGCCAGCGCACTCTCGGCGCGCAGGGCCAAGTCCGTTTGCGAGAACAGCTCCTGCATCCGATTCGCCGGCAATTGCAGCCGTTGCAGGAGGAGGTCGACGAGGTGCGTCAGCGGAACCCCCGCCGGCAAGTTGAGGAATTCGTCGCAGCGCGCGAGCAACGCCGCTTGCACGCGCGCACGCACGCCCGGCTCGTCTTCAGGCGGCACGTCCCATTCCTCGAGCGGTTCGATGCGCACGCGTCGATACAGACGGTCGCTCGGGATCTCCTCGATGCGCACGCGACCGAGGCCGATCAGCCAGATCAGGAAGCGACCGTCGGCCAACTCTTCGTGGCGGCCGATCTCGCCGAGGCCAGCGATCGCGTGGATGCGCGGGGGATCGAACGACTCGCCCTCACCGTCCTGGATCGTCCCCATCACGAGTCGGCCGTGACGGTCGAGCAGGTCCGAAACCATCTGTCGGTAGCGCGGCTCGAACACGTGCAGCGGCATCACGCAGCCGGGGAAGAGGAACACGCCCGGCAGCGGGAAGACGGGCAATTCCGTGGGGCCGTGCCACGGACGCGCCGACGGTTTGAGAATTTCGACCACGACGA
>JAYTBY010000363.1:0-3844 GCA_043736755.1 Planctomycetota bacterium
GGGCTCCTTGTTCGCGAGCCACTTTGCAGCCGGGGCCCCGGCGCTGACGACAAGATCGAACTCGCGGCCCTCGATCTCGGCCAGGTTCTGCGTGTTGTAGAAGTCCGTGAACGAACCCTGTGCACGCAGGTTGCCGCCGACGAAACCGCTGTGACCGATGAGTGCGCTCTTCATGACTGCTTCGGATCGTATCCGATGAAAACCGCATGGAAGAGCGTCTTCAGCACGCGCCAGTTGCCGCGCAACGGGCTGATCTTCGTAGGCGTCTTCTCGCCCACCGGATAGGCGCGCGTCACGGGCATCTCCTTCACGCGAAACCCGAGGCGCGCCGCGCGGATCGCCAAGTAGTAGTGCAGTTCGTAGGCCGCAAAGACGTCGCGGAACGGCTGCACGCGCGGATCCGAGAGGAACCGCGCGCTGTAGCCGCGAAAACCGTTCGTCGTGTCGGTGTAGCGATGACGCGCCGCCAGCGAGATCAACGGCGCGTGCAAGAGTTTGACGCCGATGTGCCGGCTCATCGGCGTGCGGATCGCGACGCCGCCCGGGACGTAGCGCGATCCTTGCAGATGGTCCCAACCCCCGAGGAGCTCGGCCGCGAAACGTGGGATCGCACCCGTGTCGTCCTTGTCGTTGCCGTCGATGAAGACGAGGCCCTCGTAGCCTTCCTCGAGGCCGTACGCCATCGCCATCCGCATCTGCGCCGACAACTTGCCGGGACCCGTCTTGGTCAGCACGCCGCGCACACCGAGTTCGCGCATGGCGTCCTCCGCGAGCGAACCGTCGGTGGAGCCGCCATCGGCGATCACGACGTCGATGTCAGCGGAAACGGGCCGCATTTTGTCGAGTTGGCGTCGGATGCGTTCGCCCTCGTTGATCACCGGCACGCAGACCAACACGCGCGAGCGCTTCGGCGCGAGCTCGAGGACGTGGAACGAAGGGACCTGCCACCCGCTCGCGCGGAGGACATACGGCGCACCCGGCGGCATCAGGTCGACTCGCCGACGACGTTCGGACGATCCGCGTCGCGGACCATCACGGAACTCGTGCGTTCCTCGGCCACGAAGTACAGCGGACGCTCGCGCGTCTCGTCGAGGAGGCGCCCGACGTACTCGCACAACGCAGCCAGGATGAGGAACAGGAACACGAACATCACCGCGTGCTGCACGGAGAGCGTGACCCAACCCTCGGCGACGTGCTTCTTGAAGAAGACGACGCCGAGGACATAGCCGAGGTACGCGAAGTTGAGCAACGCCAAGAAGAGACCCAGGACGCTCACGATCCGGAGCGGCTTCATCGAGTTCGTGACGACGAGAGAGAGCGCGCGCTCGACGCCCTCGAGCACCGCCTTGCGCCGCGGTGGCGATCGGCGATCCGTGGCTTCGTACGTGACGAATCGGTGCTGGAATCCGACGACCGCGCCGAAGATCCGCAGGGCTCGCGCGCGATCCTTGATCTGCGCGACCGCGTTCATCGTCTGGCGCGTCATCGCCAGGAACAGCGTCGCGTTCTCGGGCAGTTCGATGTCGAGCAGCGAACGGATCAAGCGCGTGTAGGCCTTGCGACCGAGCGCATAGCCGAACGGTTCGGGTCGCCGGGTGCTGCGCACGCCGAAGACGACGCCGTTCGCCTTGCGCGCGTCCTCGACCATCCGCGGAACGAAGGCCGGCGGGTCCGAGGCCGGTTCGAGGACGACCACGACGTCACCGATCACGGTGTCGAGGCCGGCCGAGATCGCGATCTCGACGCCGACGGAACGCGAGAGCCGGACGTAGCGCAAGCACTCGAACTCCACGAGCAGCGCCATGACCGCGGCCTGCGTCCCGTCGCGCGAGCCGTCGTCGACGAACACGATCTCGTAGTTGTGCCAGGTCGAACGGACGACCCCGACGAGCTCTCGCGCGAAGCTCTCGAAGATGTCCACGTCGTCGTGGAGGGGGACGACGACGGACACGAAATAGCTGGCGTTCATGTGCGGGGAACCTGGACCATCGAGTCACATACGGTCGCGTCGATGCCGCTCCGCTTCAAGCAGGTTTAGACGAGTCGGCGTGGGAGGGTCGCAGGGCGCGTTCGAGTTCGCGCTCGACGTCGTAAACGTTGTCGATCTTGCCCCCGAGGACGCTGATCAAGCCCGGCAGCGTTGCGTCGCGGCGGAAGAGGATCGGCCGGCTGTCATCCGATTCGCTCGCGGGCAGTAGGGCTTTGAGCTCCCACAGCGAGTCGCGCTGCACGAACTGGCTCGCGAGCGGCATGTACCGCGCGGTGTCGAGGCGCATCTCCTCGAACCGCGACCGCTTCGGGACGCGGTCGAAATAGCCCAAGGTGTCGCGCTCGCCCTCGTGGCTGAACCAGGCGTGGTGGGGGGTGTAGCGCACGTGCGAGAACGTGTGCAGCCCGCGCGGCGGGAAGGGCAGAAAAGAAAAGAACGGGCCGCACATCACGGTGACACCGACGCGTTTCAGCTCGTCCGGGACTTCGACCAGCGCCATCTCGGCTAGCTCCACCTTGAGCGGGATCTTCGCCAGGTTCGAGTTCCCGAGGAGAGCGTTCAGGTTCGCGTAGGTGGAGTTGAACACCCACTGCGTCTCGATCACGCGCTCGCGGCCGTCCGCGTCGTGGGTCACGACTGCGAGCCGCCGCGCGGAATCGGTGGTTGCTTCCACGCGCTGCGCTTCGGTGGAGAGCCGCACGTCGACGCGCGCTTCCTCCATCTCACGGGCCATGCGCTGCGCGAGGAGGCTCGAGTCGAACGCCCACTCGTCGGTGCTCCAGACGTCCGCGATCATGTCCTTCGAGAACCAACGCTTGACCGAGTCCGGCGCCGGGCCGAGTCGCGCTCCGATGCGCTCGCAGAAGACGCGGAACTGAGACGCGGTCACGTTCGAGCGCACGCGGCCGACGGCGTAGTACTTGTCGAAGCGGCGGTCGACGCAGTCGTGGAACTGTTCGAGGAATCGTCCCGAGTTCACTCGCGAGCGAAGCCCGGTCAGGATGCTGCGCGGATAGTGGTAGCCGTTGTGGACGCGCGCTTGGTTGTTGTACGAGGCACGCTGGAGCAGCGCGGGTTCGCGCTCGACGAGCACGACAGACAAGCGGTGTTCACGCGCGAGGAGGAGCGCGAGCCACGCGCCGAACAGTCCCCCGCCCACGACGACGGCGTCGGCTCGTTCAGCGCGTGCCGTGCTCATCGCCAGTCCTTCTCGATGCACAAACGGTCGATGTCGATCGTGCAGCTCATGGATTCGGGCGAGAGCCAGTCCTTCCGCCACATCGCCCTCGGGGGCTCTGTCGTCATGCACAGAGCATAAAGGTGCGGTCGCCTGTCGTTCACGGCCGTGCAGCCGAATCGACTGCGATTCGCTCCGAAAAGTCCGTGATCGAGGTGGGCTTGGCGCCGCGTCTCGCCGCAAGACGCCGTGCGGGCACCGCACACGACTCGGTTGTCGAGGGGTCAGCGCAGGGAACTCGCGACGCGCGCGGACTCGACGACGATGCGCCCGATCGAGGGTTCCAGGGAGACCCAGGTCTTCGTCCGCAGGGCCCAGTTCGGTTGCGTGGTCACACGCAACGCGTACGTGCGTGTCGCGCCTCCGCCCGCCGCGCGGAACACGAACGTCCCGCGGATGTCGGAGCCCTCGCCGTAGTCGAGCTTCACGTCTTGCTCCGCTGTACCGGTTGAAGCGAGGCGGAGGACCACGTACTCGCCGTCTCCCGACGGCTCGAGTGCCTCGAATTCGAAGCGGACGGGATGTTCCGGTTCGGCGATCGACGCGGCGCTCGAATTCGGGGTCTTGTTTCCGTCGATTTCGCGCAGGATCGGCAGTCCCTCGCGGATTTCGGGGTC
>JAYTBY010000364.1:0-3836 GCA_043736755.1 Planctomycetota bacterium
GCGCAACACGTCGGTTCGGGACATCACGCGCTCGATCGGAGCGTTCAGCGTGTCCGCGGGTCGGCCGAGGATCACGACGAGATCGGCCAGCGTCGGCGATTCGACGCGAATTTGCAGCGTGAATCGGTCGAGCTGCGCCTCCGGCAGCGGGTACGTGCCCTCCATCTCGACCGGGTTCTCCGTCGCGACGACGAAGAACGGTTCCTCGAGACGACGCGTTTCACCGTGGACTGTGACTTGAGCCTCGCCCATCGCCTCGAGCAGCGCCGATTGCGTGCGCGGCGTCGCGCGGTTCACTTCGTCGGCGAGGAGCACGTGCGTGAACACTGGGCCGGGTTCGAATCGGAAGTGTCGCGCACCGCGCTCGTCCTCCTCCAAGACGCGTGCGCCGATCACGTCGGACGGCATGAGGTCCGGCGTGCACTGAACGCGTGCGAAGGAAAGGTCGAGCGCCTGCGCCAGCGAACGGGCGAGCATCGTCTTGCCCAATCCGGGTGCGCCCTCGATCAGGGCGTGACCGCCGGCGAACAGCGCCGCGAGCAGTTCATCGATGACGCCAGCTTGGCCAACGAAACGTGCACGCAGCGAATCGATGAGCCGCTGGGCACCCGCGCGCAACTCTTCGACCTCGCGTTCGATGGGTCCGGTCACGCGGCGAGCCTCTGCAATTGGTCCATGAGCTCCGCGAGGCTACCCGCACGCGGATACGAGAGGTGCGCACGATCTCCGGCGTGATCGACGAGCACGGCGCGGATCCCGACACGACGCGCGCCGAGGACGTCTTTCTCGAGGTCGTCGCCGGCGTGCAGCGCTTCGTCCGGGCGCACGCCGGCGAGCTCCAGTGCCCTCAGGAAGATCTCGGGGTCCGGCTTCTCGAGTTCCAGGATCGCCGAACAGAGCACGAAATCGACACGTTCGGCGACCCCGAGAGCTTGGAGCAGCGCCGGAAGGCGTGCGCTCCAATTCGAGATGACACCGACGACGAGCCCACCAGCTCGGGCCGCGTCGAGGACCTCCAACGCGCCCGGGTGGAGCTGGAACGTCGCCGGGTCCGCGAATCGCGAGAACAGTCCCCGCGAGAGCTCGGGCAGGGCTTCGCGCTGCAGCCCCAGGTGGTGGTGGAAGATCCGTTCGATGTACGCCGCGAACCACGGATCCGTGTAGCGGAACGCACCGCCGACGCGGGACGGGATCTCGCCGTGCGCGCGGCGCATCAAGGCCGCCATAGCGGACGTCCCGACCTCGATTCCGTGGCTCTGCGCGCATTCGGCATAGATCGCGAAACGCGACGGGACCTCGCGCACGAGCGTGTTGCCGACGTCCACGAAGAAGGCCTTGATCGTCATGGGCGCGGGACCGACGCTGATCGTCTCAAATCGAACGCCGGAGATGGAACCGCGGCTCGCAACCGATACACCAGGGGGCACGGCGGAGCCGGCGAACGCCAGGGGTCATGCAAACGAATACGAGATGGGTGCGCGCGATGGTGGGGGGCCTGACCCTCGCCTCGGTCGCGGCGTGTCGCACGGGGCGCGCCCGTACCGTTCAGCCCGGCGAACCGGACGCGAAGGCGGCGGCCGCCGCAACACAGCGCGGCGATTGGCGCAAGGCGGCGGAGCGCTGGTGGGCGGTCTGGCTTGCGGCACCGGCGGGCGACGCACGGGCCTGCGCCGAGGCCGCGCGGGCGCTGATCGAGCTGGGCGACGCGGAGAGCGCCGGGAACCTGCTCGACCAAGGCATGCTGCGTTTTCCGAAGGACGCGAACCTCGTCGAGTGGAAGAGCCGGTCGCTCGAGAAGCTCGGTTTCCGTCGTGCGGCGGAGGACTTTCTCCAGCGCGCGTTGGTGCTCGAACCGGATCGTTCGAGCGCACTGCTCGGCCTAGGACGGATCCGCGTGGAACTCGGGCTCGAGACGTCCGCCGTGCAACTGCTGCGCAAGTTCGTGGCTCAGACGGGCGGCGATGCGGCGAGCTACACGCTCCTCGCGGTCGCGTTGCGCGGCTCAGGGGATGCGAGCGGTTCGTACCAAGCGTGGAAGCGCGCGTTCGAACTCGGGCAGCCCCTGGTCGAGGAGTACCTCTCGGCCGCTTCGCTCGCGTTGGACGCGGACGTGCGCAGCGCGCATCCCGAGGCGCCGGCGACGAGCCGCGTCTGGTTGGAGAGCGCACTCGCGAAGGATCCCATGTGCACGCGCGCGCACTTCCAACTCGGACGTCTGTCGCATGAACTCGGAGCGTACGGACAAGCGATCGAACACTACCGCCGCGCCGTCGAGACGGACCCGAGCTGTCTGATGGCGATCACGAACCTCGCCATCCTCTACTCGGGAGCGAGCGACGAATCCGGGACGCGCAAGATGGTCGAGCTCGCGCTCGCGCTCGAGAAGGACACGGAGCGCCGTCGCATGTTGCAACGACTCCTCGACCCGTTCGAGGGTCAGCCCGAACCGGTCGAAGTGAGCGACCCTCAGCGCTGAGCTACTCGTTCCGAGATTCCTCGCGCCGCACGCCTTTTTCTCCAGGCCGATGGAGCAACCCGCCTTGGGTTGCGGGCGTCAGCCCGCGCTGGGCTACTACTTCTGAGATTCCGCTCGTAACACGCGCATTTCGGAAGCCGCTCAGCACCTTGGGATGCGGGCGTCAGCCCGCGCTATGAGCGCGTGGAGAAATTGAGCCTACGCGCCTCTCAGGCACCATCTGCGCCGCTTCCCCGTCGCGTCGCCTGTGATTGTTTCACAGACTCTGAGCGCGCGTGAAGGAACCGCGCCCACGCGCTCAGCAAAAACCACCGGAGTCGCTCCGTGACGCGAGTGCCCGTGAATCCGGCACGAACTCCGCCGGGCACGCCGGGCGCGAATTCACGCTACGCCGCGAAGGTCGGAGCCGTCGTCCGCGCGAGTTCATCCGTGCCCTTCACCGACCGACGAGGCCATCGACCGTCGCTTCGATCTGCTTGGTCAATTCCTCGGCGAATTCGTCGCCGAAGTCGTTCGCGATCACGTCGATCTCCTCGAACATGTAGCGTCCGGTCGAGCGGCTGAAGGGGATCCCGTACTCCCACTTGTTGCCGTCGGAAGCGTGGATGACGACCTCGATCTGATCGTCGCCGTCGACGGGCTGAACGGTGAACTTCGTGACGTGGTAGCTGGACATCGCGCACCCCTAGCGTAACCGCTCGCGCCTCACTTCTCCCAGGGTTGCACGACGCGCCAGACCTCGAAGTCGTGGTACGCGTGGGTCGTGAAGCGCTCGACCAGAGAGTAGCCCGCCTCGGCCAATTCGGACTCGCGCAGCCCGTCGGGGAGCTTGTGGTCCTCGGCCGGACCCACGGGGAGCTTCCCGGGCTTGTACTCGAGGATCGCGAGCCTGCCCCCAGGCGCGAGCGCGGCTTGCAGCCTCCGGAAGTACGCGACGCGATCACGCAGGTGGTGGTACGTGTCGCCGACGAAGACGACGTCCATGCGCGCGGGCAGGAAGTGCGGATCGTCCATCGACGCGAGGACGGGCACGACGTTGTGCACGTCCGCCGCGGCGAGTTCCGCGCGCAACGCGTCGAGCTGTCCCGGTTCGACGTCGCTTGCGAGGACGAAGCCCTCGTGGGCCGCGCGTGCGAACGGGATCGCGAAGATGCCGGGTCCCGAGCCGAGGTCGCCAACGATCGCATCGCTGGCGATCGCGAGCTTCGCGACGACCTCGTCGACGCGCAATTCGGCGATGCGGTCTGGGCTAGCGAGTCTCGCGACGTAGCGTCCGACGTCGGGGTCGCCGTGCGGATCGCGATTCGAGGAGACGCGCGGTGCAGTACTCGGCGCGGCGTGCGGCGCGGCATTCGGCGCG
>JAYTBY010000365.1:0-1714 GCA_043736755.1 Planctomycetota bacterium
CCGCTGGTCCTCACCGGAGCGCGCCTCACGATCCTCGGGACGAGCAACACGGTGCGCGTGATCCTGCCGAACTCGGCGGACCTCGATGCGAACGGCGGCGTCAACGTCACGATCCAAGTGGCGTCCGACCACTCGGGGAATTTGATCTTGGCACCCATCGTCCTCGGTGGCTCCACGGCGGGTGATTCGACAGCGCCTTCCGAGCTGGGATCGTTCGTGAATTGGCGCGTGGATCCCACCGGGACCACGATCGACATCTGGTTCGACGAGGACGTCGATGTCGCCGTCGCCGGGATCCCGGCCAGCTGGTCCTCGACCGGTGGCTCTACCGTCTCAGCCGTCGAGATGTTCGAGCGCGATCACTACCGCTTGACGCTCTCCGCATCTCTCGGTGCCTCGGACACGGTCTCGATCACAAGCCTCGACGACACGTCGAGGAACACGTCGGGTCTGCTGACGTTCGATCCGCTGGAGTGAGCTCCGAAGTAGGGCCTCCCGGGCCTTCCAGGACGGCGCGTGCCCCCGTGGCGCGCGCCGTCTTTCATTCCAGGCGCTTCCCGTTTCGGTCCTGAGCTTCAGACGACGGCATCCACGGCCCGATAGGGCAGAAGTGCCAAGGACCCCGCCTCGGGGGGGGAGCGGCACGCACCCCAAGGAACTCCGTTGAGCGCCCGAGTACAGGACGAACGCCTCTTCGTCGACGATGTCGTGACCGCCTTGACCGGCACGGTCATGCCGTCGGGCGACGCGCGCCCCGTCTTCGAAGACCAGATGAAGCGTGCGACGGAGGAATTCGACCTCCGCACCGCCGAGGCTTTCGCGCGCGCGCTGCTCGAAGCGCTGTGCCAGGAGCCGATCGATCCGCGTCGACTCGAGGCACTCCTGATCCTCGGTCTCGCGCACCCCACGATCCTCGAGCACCACCGGATCTCGCTGCCCAAGGAAGGCCAACGCTTGGCGGCGATGCTCACCGCTCAGGGCCAGCACGAGCGCGCACGCACGCTGCTCGACGTGATCTCGAAGGCCGTGTCCGACACGACCGAGAACGAGCCGGCCGTTGCGGCGCTTTCGGCTTCGAACGGATTCGAGTTCCCGCCGTCGACATCCGGCGCAACGTCGGTCACGCCGAACGCGAATGCACCGATCGCGGGGCCGCCGCTGAATCTCCTCGAGCGCGATCACGCGCGAATCGAGATGCTCTTGCGCCAGGCCGACGAGGCTGCCGCGCGCGGTCGCACGAGCCAAGCGATCCTCTGTCTGCAAGAGGTGGTCTCCCTCGATCGCAACCGCCGCGATGTCACGCGGATGATCCGTGACCTCCGCTGGCAGGAACAAGAGCGTCGTGCACGCTCGATCCGTCGTTCGAAGGTCGCCGCATGGGTGCTCGCGATCGTCGCCGCCACCGCGGGGCTCGCTTGGCGCGAGCACGGCGTGAGTCGTCGCTTCGATGCGATTCCGCGCGCCACGCCGGGCGAGATCGCGTCGCTGCGCGCGCGCATCGAATCGATCGACGCCCTGATCACCGTCGAGAAGGCTTGGCTCGGAATGGGCTCGGCTCTCTCGGAGCGATCCGACCTCGAGAAGGCGGCGCGCGAGATCGAGGCGGTTGCGGCGGCCAAAGCGGCCGAGGTACGCCTCGAGGTCAGTCAATCCAGCGAACTGGCCGAGTCCACGCGCTCGCGCGGGATGCTGCTCGCACAACAGGGACGCTTCG
>JAYTBY010000366.1:0-8473 GCA_043736755.1 Planctomycetota bacterium
CTTGCACTGGATTTCCCGGCTGGAACGGCGCGACCGACAGTTCTTTTTGGAAGGCGCAACGGGAGCCGCACGCGACACTCGCTGCGTCTCGGCAGCTACGACTCCGACGCTCGGCTCGTACGGATCCACCCCGTGCTCGACCAACCCGTGGTCCCGGAGTGGTTCGTGCGCTTCGTCGTCTTCCACGAGCTGCTCCACGCCGTGTTCCCCATCCGACGCGGAGAGGACAAGCGTTGGATCCACCACAGTCGCGCGTTTCGTCAGCGCGAACACGCATACGTCGATCACGATCGAGCTCACGCGTGGGAGCGCGCGCACCTCTCGCGCTTGATCCGTTCAGCCCGCACGGGGGAGCCTCTCGCCGCGGCGGAGGACGAACGCGGGCACAGCACGACCGTCCGCGGAAAGAAGGCGCGGAAGTCGGATGTGCCCCTCCCGGTCTCGGATCGGAGCGCGAACGAGCCCGCTCGCGCAACGGAGCCCTCGCGCGCCAGCGCGCCGCCGATCGCTGCCGCGGCACCGCGCAAGTTCGGGGTCCTGCGCCTGCTGCAGCAGATGCTCTTCCCCGACTCCTGACGATCAGCGCGCGGATTTTTCCGCGGCAGCACCGGTCAAGAGCGTCCCGAGCACATTGCCGCCGAGCGCTTCGAGCCGGTTGTACGTCTCCTCGACGACAGCGCGCGGCGTGACACCGAGCCGCACGACGAGCACGATCCCGTCCGCCAGCGCGCCGAGCATCGCCGCATCGCTGATCGACGCTGCGGCGGGCGTGTCGATCAGGATGTAGCGAAAGCGCTGCTTGAACGCGCCGAGCACTTGTTTGACCCGGTCGTTCCCGAGGAGTTCGGACGGGTTGCGCGGCAACTCGCCCGGTCCGAGGACCGACACGCCCTCGACGCTCGTCGCACGGATCGCGCGATCGATCGGGCACGTACCGCGCACGACCTCGACCAGGCCCTGACGTCGCGGCAGGCCGAGATAGTCCTCGAGCGCAGGTCGGTGCAGATCGCCGTCGACGAGCAGCACGCGCGTGCCCGGGACCTCGCCCATCGCGATCCCGAGATTGATCGTCGCGACGGACTTACCCTCGCCGCTCAACGCGCTCGTCAAGACGATCGAACGCGGCGCACCCTCGGGATTCAGTGCGGTGATCGAGTTGCGCAGCTCGCGGAACTGCTCCGCCAACCGCCCACGCGGGTCCCGCACCATCGCGATCTCCTCGCGCTCGATCTTGACCTTGGTGGCCTCGTCGAGCGCGGCCTGCTGGAGAGGGCCGGTTGACCCGCTTGAACGTCGGAAGAGGGACATGGTGGGCACAGGATGCGGATCGGCGGTTCGCGGTGCACGCCCCAAGGAGCACGCCTGGAATTCCGTTCCGGGATGCGCTTCAGCGCGCTCCGCGGTCGGGATCCCGATCGAACTCGATCAGCCTGACCGTTGGGACTTCGACCGGCGGCGGCCAGACCTTCGAGCCGAACGCGCGGTCGAGCGGGCTCCCCCGTTGGGCTCGCGCGGCGCCGCGGACGGCTTGGAGGAAGTCACGCTCGGCCGAGTCTTCGAGGCTCGCGCGCAAGGCGAGCACTGCGCGTGTCGCGGCGCGCAACACCTGCTCGGGCGAGGCTTCAAAGAGCAGAGCCGCGAGACGCACACGCGCGGTTTCACCGGTCGATCCCGCGCACAGATCGGCGAGCGTCAACCACTGCGCGTCGGTGGACGGTGACGTCTCGAGGAGCGCGGCGAGACGCTCGCGTCGCTCGACTTCGGTCGCGACTCCGCACACGACGAACCAAGTGGCCGGCGTCTCACTCGGGATCGCTCGCGCGACACGCTCGATCGCAGCGCGAACGCGATCCGTCGGCACCGCGAAAGAGTGCACACGCGCACTCGACTGCGGATCACGCGCGAGCTCGCGCGCGAGGATGCTCGCAGCCGGTTCGAGACTGCCGCGCACGAGCCACGCCTCTGCGAGGGCCATTGCTGCGTGGACGGGCAGACCGAGATTCGCTGCCTCCGCCCACGGGTCGGGTGGCCAGTTCGGCGCACCACGGAGGAGCTGACAGAGTTCGTCGAAGTGTCGCGTGCGCGTGGCCGCGCGCGCGAACTCCAGCGCGTCGCCGGTCAGTGGCTCGACGAGGCCGAGTCGCGCCGCGAGGCGCAGGGTCTGCAGCCGCAGACCGGGCGCGAGATCCGCGCGCCCGAGCAGGCCGCGCACGGCCGAAGCGATCTCGGTCGGAGCACGCGGCTCGGCCCAACCTTCGAGGGCGACGAGCGCATGCGCGGCGCGCCGCGGTCGCGCGAGGTCGAGGTTCGAAAGCGCGCGCGCGAGCTCGGCGTTCCGCCTTGGTTCAGCCGGCAATCCGCTGCGAGCGAGTGCGAGCGCCGCGTGCAACGCGCGTTCGCCATCGAGATCCGCCGCGCGCTCCAACTCGTTCCACAGATGCTCGCGCGCGGCGGGCTCCTGCAAGACCGCCGGCGCGAAACCGCGTCGGGAGGCGAGCAGCAGACCTTCGAATGCGGCGTCGTCGCGTGCGTCACGGAAGCGTCGCGCGAGCCAAGTGATCGTCGGGGGGCTTCCGTGGCTCGCCAGCGACCGTGCAGCCGTCGCGCGACGGGCGCTGTCCCCGGCACGCGCGAAATCGAGACACCAGCGCTCGACCAGGTCGCTCGCTCGAAGGTCAGCGACATCTTCGCGCGTTTCGGTCATGGCGAGCCAACGGACGAGGCTCGGACCGGGCTCGCGACGCACACCGAAGCCGGCGAGTCTTCCGCCCGTGCGTTGACGGATCGCACTCACGAACTCGCGCCAACTGCCCGACTTCAACGCAGCACGCGCGAGCGGCGACGTCGCACCGTCCCCCAAGAAGACGATCCGCGGTGCCGCGGGTTGCGCCAGCGCGAGGAGGTCCGCGATCTCGGAGGGTTCCCAGGCACCGAAGGCTTCCGCGTCGAACGAAAAACCGTCTTGCGGAGCGAGAGCCGACCCGAGCTCGTCCGCCGGCAGCGGTTCGCCGTACTCGAACGGCTCGAAGCGCAGAATCGCGAGGCGCAACCCGGTCAACGCAGCACGCGCGACTTCCGGGGCGTCGTCGACGGCAAGTTCAGCCGCCGTGCCGAACAGGCGCTCCTCGGATCCGAGGACGTGCGCGAGTCGCAAACACGTCTCGGCGCCACCGGTCGCGAGCGCGACGCGGATCGCCGACGCGTCCGTGGGCTCGAGTTCGCCCGCCAGCCGACGCTGCGCGAGATCGCGCTCGGCCGAGGTCCTGGCTTCGAGCCCTGCGAACCAGGGCGACGGATCGCCCGTGGCGGCAAGGAGAGCGAGGATCGTGGCGAGGAGCACAGTCGTCGAGTGTACGCAGCGCACACAGCCCACGAAGTGCGCGTGCCGTTTCGTTGAGCGGCTGCTAGTCTCCCCCGCGCATGTTCCGCACGTTGCTCGTGGCGAATCGTGGCGAAGTCGCCGTCCGCGTCGCGCGCGCGGCCAAGGAACTCGGGATCCGCACGGTCGGGATCTATTCCGAGGCCGATCGCGGCGCCTCGTGGACGAAACGTTTCGACGAGAGCGTGTGCGTCGGACCGGGGCCGAGCCGCGACAGCTACCTGCGGCTCGAACGCATCGTGCAGGTCGCGCTGCAGACGAACGCGACCGCGGTCCATCCGGGTTGGGGTTTCCTGGCCGAGAACGCGCGCTTCGCAGCGCTCTGCGAGCAGCACGGGATCACGTTCGTGGGCCCGAGCCCGCGCTCCATGTTCGAAATGGGCCTGAAATCGCCCGCCAAACGCGCGATGCGCGCCGCGGGCCTGCCCGTGATCCCCGGATCCGACGGACCGTGCGCGAACGTCGAGGTCGCGGTGCGCGCCGCTGACTCCGCGGGCTATCCCGTCATCCTGAAAGCCGACGCCGGCGGCGGCGGACGCGGTATGCGCTTGTGCGCGGATGCGAACGCGGTGCGCGTCGCGTTCCCAGAAGCCTCGGCCGAAGCGTCGAGCGCTTTCGGCAACGGCGCCGTCTACGTCGAGAAGTACTTGACCGGCGGCCGCCACATCGAGGTCCAGGTGCTCGGCGATCGATACGGGAACGCGGTGCACCTTTTCGAGCGTGATTGCTCGGTGCAACGCAACCACCAAAAACTCGTCGAGGAATCGCCCAGTCCCGCGTTGTCGCAAGCGGAACGCCTGGCGCTCGGAGTGAAGGCCGCTGCGGCCTGTCGCGCGGTCGGCTATCGCAACGCGGGCACGATCGAGTTCCTGCGCGCCCCGAGCGGCGAGCTCTACTTCCTCGAGATGAACACGCGCCTCCAGGTCGAACATCCCGTGACGGAGATGATCACCGGGATCGACATCGTGAAAGAGCAGCTAGGGCTAGCCGCGAATCGGCCGCTCTCGTTCCGCCAAGAGGACGTGATCGCGCAGGGACACGCGATCGAAGTGCGCGTGAACGCCGAGGATCCGTCGCAGAACTTCCGTCCTTCGCCGGGTGTGCTCGAACGCTTCGAGATCCCGCTCGATCGTGGTCCCGGTCGTGTGCGCGTCGACACGCACGTCGAGTCGGGCGACGAGATCCCGCCGCACTACGACTCACTGATCGCGAAGGTCATCGCGCACGGCGCGACGCGCGCGGAGGCGATCGAGACGCTCGCGCGGACTCTCGAAGCGGCGCGCATCGAGGGCGTCGCGACGACGATCCCGTTGCATCTGGCGGTGCTCGCAAGCCCCGAGTTCCGCTCGGGCAACTACGACACGCGCGCGATTCCAGGTTGGAAGCCGGCCGTCGCGCTCGCGCACTGAATCCAACTGCTCACTGCTCGTCTTCGGGGCGCAACGGCCCCCACGACCAAGTGCGAGAGGCGAGGAGATCGGCCGCGTCCGCGTCGAATTCCTGCCGGTAGTGATGGATGTGCGGAACGGGCACGTCGACCTCGCCCTCGTTGAACCCGAGCGACCCGAGGATTCCTGCCACGCGCTCGAGCGGACCGTAAGCGTGAACAAGGTCGTGTCGGTCCCACACGATCGTCGCGTCCTCTTCGGGTGCGTGCACCCAGAGGTCGAAGCGCGAATCACCTCCGAGATAGCCCGCGAATCGCATCAAGAACGCCGCGAACTCCGCCGCTGAAAGTTCTCCGCTCTCGTAGCGACCTGCCCGCTGCTCCCCACGCGGAGTGTGGAGCACGTACAGGAGCAGGTACGGTTCTGCCAGGCACGCCACGACCTGATGGAAGATCGCTGCGTCGCCACCCGGGCAGCCGGCGGTGATACGGGCTGAGTCGCCCATCCGTTCGAAGCGGAACGTCCGCAGGTGAATCCACGCGGGACCGTCATCTGGGGGCGGCCGGATGTGGAGCTTGTGCATGCGTCGAGATGGCGCGGAGGTTGACGCGCGTGAAGGAGCAGCATCCCGTGTGAGGGCACTAGGCAGTGCTGATCCTGAACACGGATGTCGAGCTGGACGGCGGGAAGATCCAGCTGTATTAGTGAACTAAGACAGCAAGGCACCCCGTGCTCATCACCCTCGAACGCAACTCCGGCCAGCCGGTTTTCCGGCAGATCTGCGACCAGGTCCGCTTCCAAGCGGCGAGCGGTGTGCTCGAGCCGGGTAGCGAGATCCCCTCGACGCGCGAGCTCGCGGCGCGACTCGGGATCAACCCGATGACGGTCAGCAAGGCCTACGCGCTACTGGAGCAAGACGGCGTGCTGGTGCGGCGACCGGGACTCGCGCTCGTCGTCCGCGGCCGCTCGACGTCGGCGCGCGAAGTCGAACAACGCGAGGAACTCGCGCGGATCCTGCGCCCGGCCGCCGCCGCGGCGAAACAGCTCGGTTTGAGCGCGAAAGTGGCGCTCGAGGTCTACCGGAAAGCGCTCGCGGAGCGCGGAGGTCGTGATGAAGAGTCCTGATGCGGAAACCGTGATCCAGGCCAACAACCTCGTGAAGCACTTCGGCGATCGCGTTGCGCTCGACGGCGTGACTCTCTCCATCCCACGCGGTCGCGTCGTCGGCCTCGTCGGTCGGAACGGCAGCGGCAAGACGACCTTGCTGCGCTGCCTACAGGGACTCTTCTTGCCGACGTCCGGATCGACGCGACTCTTCGGCACCGAGAGCGCGCGACTCGCTGAGCACGAACTCGCGCGCATCGGCGTCGTGCATCAGGAGAACCGCTTCCTGCCGTGGATGAGCGGGCGCGCGCACCTCGACTTCGTGCGCTCGTTCTTCGAACGTTGGGACGAAGCGCGTGAGCGTGGGCTCGTCGACGCGCTCGAACTCGACGTCGCGCAACGCATCGGCACGATGTCGCCGGGTTCCGTGCAGAAGCTCGCGATCGTCACGGCCGTTTGTCACCGACCCGACGTGCTCTTGCTCGACGAACCCGCGGCATCGCTCGATCCGACGGGTCGAGAAGCCCTGCTCGACAAATTGCTCGGGATCCTGCGCGAGGACGGGCCGGCGATCCTCGTCTCGTCGCACCTCCTGCGCGACGTCGAGCGCACGGTCGATTGGATCGTGTGCATCGACCGCGGTCGCGTGGTGGTCGACGAGGCGCTCGACGTCCTGCAGGAGCGCTATGCGGAGTGGCGCGTCACGTCGGAGAACGGCGTATTCCCGCGTGAATTCAGCGAACCGTGGGTGTTGTCAGCCACGGTCGACGGTCGGCAAGCCGTGCTCACGGTCGAAGCGCCCGAGGACCACAGCGCTCTGTTCGAGACGCGCTACCACGCCGTCATCGAGAGTCGTCCGCTCGGACTCGAGCGCATGTTCCCGCTGTGGATCCAGGGGAGGAAACCGTGAGAGCGCCCGTCCTCGTTCGGCTGCTCGCGCGACCGCGGACGCTGTGGGATCTCTACGTCGGCGGCTGCATCGTGCTCTTCCTGATCCTCTTCGCACGGCTCGGGCGCGATTCGTTCGCGCCGCTCGCGGACGAGCGGGCGTTCGTGCAGTTCATCGCCGGCGCACTCGCGTTCGCGACTTCGGCCGCGATCGGCAGCCTCGCGGCGCACCGCATCTTCGAGGTCGAGACGTGCGCCTACTCGGCGTCGCTGCCCAGCCTCGCGCGCAACGGACGCACGGGAATCCTCACGACCGGCGCTCTGTGCACCGCGATCGCCGCGGGAGTCGGCTTCGCGTTCGCGCCCGACTTGGGAAATGGCGCCGTGCTGGCGCTGCTCGCGGCAATCGGCTTCGGCTTCGCCGTCCTGGCCTCGGATCCCGCGAACGGAGCCCTGCGGCGACACGGGTTCCTGACGATCCTCGGGTTCCTAGGCGTCGCGTATTTCGTGCCTGAAATCGCGGCGATCACGAGCGACACGTCGTGGGCGTGGCTCGCCGGAGCGATCGCGATCGGAACCGCGCTCGTGCTCGCGACGCTGACTCCCGAGCGACGTCGCGAGCGCGCGCTCACGACCGCCGCGACCCTCGATCGCGCCTACGCCGAAATGGATCTCCGGTCCGGCCGCTGGGGCGCGGCGCGCCGTGCGCCGCGCGACGGACGAGCGCGATTCGAGGGCACGCGACGCACCGACGCCGACTGGATTCGCGTCGCGCTCCACGAGTGGAACGGCACGGTGCGCGGCGGCTGGGTCGCCGCCAGTGTTGCGCGCGCGGCGATCTCCAGCGTGTGCATCCTGGCCTTGCACTACATGGCGACGAGGAAAGTGCCCGGAGCCGACAGCGCCATCGATCGGCTCGCGCTGAGCATCGATCGCTCCGATCTCGTCGCAGCCCCGCCGTTCTTCCTGGCCCTGTGGGTCTCGATCGTCGTGATCGGTTCGCCCGCGCTCGCGGTCCACGATGCTCACCGTCCAGTCGCGCGTGCCCGGCGAGCTCGAATCGCGTGGCTCGCGACCACGGTCGAGGACGTACTGCACGTCGTGCTGTTGATCGTCCTGCTCGCCGGCGTGGCCCTCACGATCGAACATCAGACGGCCATCCAAGCGGCGACGAACCTGCGCGTCTGGATCGGGAGTGCAGTGGCCGTGTTCACGTGCGTGCCCTTCGCGCGCTGGTTGCGCCTCGCCTACCTCGACACGGCGTACGAAAATCCGGGCCCGGTCCGCCAAGGCGTCGCCACCGGCGCGGCAGTGATCCTCATGAGCGGCGGATCGTGCGCGATCGTCCTCGGGCTACACGAAGCGCGCCGAGTGCCTGAGCTCGCGCTCGTGATCGCGGCGGTGGTCGTGCTGGTCCTGACGCGCGCGGTGTGGCTCGTGGCCCTGAAACGGCACCACGCACGCCGCGATTTGGCGACCTGAGCGAGGATTGCGGCGAATTCTCGCAATCCGCTAGCCGTCTGGAGCACGGACGGCGCACGGCCGGGTGAGTCCCTTTCAGGAACACCCCCATGAACGTCCGAACCCACCTGCGTCCCCTCACAGCCCTTGTCGTCCTCTTCGGCCTAGCCGCCTCGGCGCCCGCGCAAGTCATCACGCCGAACGTCACGTACGACGGCCACGACTTCGATCTCACGGATGGCCAATGCGACGC
>JAYTBY010000367.1:0-1713 GCA_043736755.1 Planctomycetota bacterium
GGTCGCGACGTTTCGGGCGTCGCGACCGATCGCACCGGCGGGGTGAAGTTCGTACGCGTTTCGTGGGACGATTCATCCGGCCAACCGCGTCGTAGCGCACACATGCTCGCCTTGCGCATCGCTTTTCCGCTCTCGCTGGTCACCGCGCTCGCATGCGCATCGGCGGGCGCGCGGATCCCGAGCGACCGGCCGACGGACGTGTCGCCCGTCGCGACGTCGACGCCAGCGCCCGTCGTCCCCGATGCGCCGATGCAGCCCGAAGACGCGGAGCAGGAGCACGCGCCGCAGGAGCCCGAGCGCCGGTCAGGCGTGCAGAACGGAGTCGACGGCAGGCTCTTCGGTGCGCTCGTGGACGAGCACACCAAGCGCTGGCAAGTCGTGATCATCACGTACAATCCGGCACCGAAGATCCGCAAGCCGATCGACGTCGGCGTCGCGGTGCTCGGACCTGACGCGCTGGCGCGGATCACCGATGCCGTCGCGAACACTCAACAGGGTGCAGATCTGATCGTGCCGGCTTGAGGGCGGGAATTTGCGAGCTAGGCGGGTTGTCTGTGTCGTCATGAACAACCGGACCGGTAGCGGGTGCAGACCTCATCGTGACGCCGATCTCCGCGTTTGCGGCTCCGGCTTGGGTTTGATGGCGATGACGTTGTTGAGGACGGTGACTTCGGCATGATAGGTGGCTGCGATCAGAGCCCATGCGGTATCGAAGCGTTCGCTCTGATCCCAGCCTCGCGCGGTCAGGACCGCTTGTGCGCCGATCGATGTCCAGCGCATTCCGCTTTGCTTGAGCCGTTGAGTGACGAGGGTTTTGCACGCCGCCTCGACGATGCCGGAGCCGATCATGAGTCCCTTCGCCTTGAGCTCGGCGTAGCGCATGCGCTTGCGGTTCTTGCGAAAGTACGCAAGCTCGGTCTTGAGCTTCTTCTTGCCTGGATGCTTTGCTCGGAGGTGGGCAAGCGCGCGGATGGTCTTCGCAGCACCCTCCGGTTCGTCGCGAAGTGTCTCGCGGAGCTTCTCGTATCGGTGTCTCGTGTCGAGCGTGCCATCGCCGTACACCTCCGCGATCGCGTCATGCAGGTGCTCGGTCGCGTGATAGAAATCGATCGCTTCTTCGCCGGGTGGCAGCTGGTCCGAAGCCAGGAAGGCCCAGTTGTCGAGCGCTCCGTCGGCGACCTTCATCACCTTGAGGTCGGGCTTCAACGCCACGATCGCCGCGACCTCTGCCGCGAGCATTTCCTTCAGCGTCGCCTTCTTTGGCTCTGGCGCACGCGCGATTCGGATCGCCGACAGCAAGTCGCCCTTCGCGTCGCAGAACGCCACCGTCGCGCAGCCGATCTCGCGGTAGCCCGCCGGACCTTTGCTCGTCCGTCCCTCTCTCGCGGCGTTCATTCGAACATCGAGCGGCCGATTTCCGCCATCGAGCGGCGCGAGTACGCCATCGAGCGATACCGTGATCGACACGGCGTCTTCGGGGATCTCGATGCCATCGCGCAGCAGCTGCTCGAACGCCTCTCGATCCTCCTCCCACCGCTTCGACACTTCTTTCGGCAATCGGTCGAGGCTGCTCTTCGACGGGCTCATGCCGCCCATCCGCTCGAACATCTCCGCGCTCTTCTTCGCCGTCATCTGCGAGATCACCCACAACGCTTGCTGTGCCGCGCGTGGCGTCCAGAAGTTGCCGATGATCCCGAGCTGCAGTTCCATCGG
>JAYTBY010000368.1:0-8460 GCA_043736755.1 Planctomycetota bacterium
GTGAGAGCTCTGAGTTCCTCACACGCTCTGAGCCCCGCATGAAGCCCGCCACCGCGCCGCCGCAGACTGCGAGTATTCCCTGGCGGAAGCTCGCGCTGCTCTTGCTCGCGTGCGCGCTACTCCGCGGGTTCCTGATCCTCGCGCCGCCTGACGATTTCTTCGAGAACGGCGCGATCCCGCACGAGGAGATGTTGCGCGGCATCGCGGCGCAGGAATTCCTCGACGGACCGCTCGCGCCGATCCAGCGCTACCAGGTCAACAACTTCTGGGGCGGCTCGCTCGTCGTCTCCATGTTGGCGACGGTGCCGTACGCGATCTTCGGCGCCAAGCTCGTCGCGTTGCGCGCCGTCGCGCTCCTCTTCGGCCTCGCGTGCGTCGCGCTTCTTTTTGCCCTGCTGCATCGACACGCGAGTCCACGCGCCGCTTGGATCGGTGCGACGCTGCTCGCGTTCGCGCCGCCGGGCTATGCGATGAGTTCGTGCACGACGTACGGCACGCATCTCGAAGCGAATGCGTTGGCGCTCCTCGTCGTGTGGCTCGTCCTGGAAGAACAGCGCTCTCGTGAAGCGAGATCCGGTCTGGCACGCGGTCGAGCCTTCCTTCTCGGTCTCGCGGTGGGGCTCGCAGTGTGGTTCGGCTTCAGTCTCTTGCTCGTCCTCGCGGCGTGGCTCGTCCACGAGTTCGCGCGCGATCGCGTCTTCTTCCTGCGCCCGCGCGCGAAGTTTCTCGCGCTGGGGTTCCTGGCCGGATTCTGGCCCTGGATCCGCTACCAGCTCGTCCACGGATGGAGCGGGCTCGAGATCTACGACCAAGGTCTGTCGGGGCACCTCCTCTATGGAATCTCGCGCGGTAGCGCGGCCGAGAAGGTGCTCACCACGTTGAGCACGACGGGGCCGCTCTCGTTCTGTTTTCGCGACACGCTCTTCGTGCCCGGGATCTTCGTCGGGCGCGTCTTCGTCGCGCTCGCTCTGTTCGCCGTCGTGCACGCGGCCTTGCACGAGCGCACGTCGATCTCCGCGCTCGTACATGGAAGGCCGCTGTCCCGCGCGACTCCCACGACGCTCGCACTGACCTTCTTGGCGCTTTTCAGCGTGACCTACGCCTTCAGCGCCTTCGACGTCGCATCGCGCGACTGGATCTTCGATCTGCGCTACCTCATGCCACCCGTGCCCTGCGTGTGCTTGCTCGCGGGCGTCGTCGGCGCGGATCTCTCGCGACGGAGCCCGATTCGTCAGGTCATCGTGACCGTCGCCGCGATTCTCATCGCCACGACCTGCGTCGTCGCCACGCTGCGCCAAGCACGACCCGCGCGTTTCGATGCCGCGAGCGCCCAATCGGGTACCTCCGAATCTCAGCTCGTGCGTTTCCTATCCCGCAATTTCAGCGCTGAGCCCGAGGCGGCACTGAAGGTCGCCGAGCGCATCGCGAACCTCCGGGAATCGCCCCGACGCGAAGCCCTCTTGGCCGCATTCGGCCGCGGAGTCCGCGTCCTGGCCGCCCGCTCCGGGGGCACGCCGGCGGAAGTGCGCCGAGCTGCGGCCGCTGCTCGAACCGCCACCTACGTCCCGGAGCACTTGCCGCCTGAATTCGCGCGGATATTCGGCCTTCCCTAGGGGTCTCTGCGTGGCGGCCCTGTGCAGGGACTGGTAGGCTTCGAAGTGCTCCTGCACGCTATCCCGAGTTCGGTTTTGCCACCGCCATGACGCACACCTTCGCCGCGGTCGCGACGATCGCTGGACTCTCTGTCCTAGCGCCTTGCCTTCGTGCGCAAGCGCTAGGCGTAGCGCCCCACGACGATCAGAAGGGGCGCTACCTCAACTTCGAGGTCGGTCCCGTCCGGTCCATCGTCATCGACACGGCGCACGAACAGATCCTCGTGCTCGATCAACCGGGCAATCGATTGGTCGCGCTCGATCCCGTGACGCTGGCGAGTCGCTTCGAGATCCCGATCGCTCTCGGTGCGGCCTCCCTGGCGCTGCGTCCCGATACGGACGAGCTGTGGATCGTCGACCGCGTCTACTCGTCGGTCCAAGTGATCGACCTCGCAACGCGCACGATCACGCGCACGATTCAAGTCGAAGACGAGCCGCATGGGCTCACCTTCAGCGCCGACGGGCGTCGCGCCTGGGTCAGTTGCACTGGCTCCGACTCGGTCGTCGCGATCGACACGCAGCACTACCGGGTCGCGCTATCGATCCCGATCCCGGCGGATGCGCCGCGCGGTATCGCGTGGCACGGCGGTCGCGTGTGGGTCGCGTCGCATCTTTCGGGCAACGGCACGGCAGCACGCGGCGTCGCGGGCAATCCGAATCATGCGACGGACGTAGCCACGACCACCCGCAACGGGCTGACGCCCCTGCCGGATCTCGACCTCTTCGGCATCGTCCCCGGTGTGGGTGTGGGTCCGGACACACTCGACCCGCTCCAGTCCCGGTCGGCGATCGGCACGATCCTCTTCGACGTCGTTCCGCGCCCCGAGAAGTCTCAAGTTTGGATCCCTGGCACCGAGGCTTTGAACGCCGAGCACCGCGGCGAGGCGAGCTTTGTCGCCGGCCAAGTCGTGTCGAACCGGATCACGATCGTCGACTTCCTATCGAACGCGCCACCGCAGATCGTGGACCTCGACGCAATCGCGCCGCCGAACGTCGGATGTGCGCAACCGACGAGTCTGGCCTTCGATCCCGTGCTCGCGCGAGCCTACGTTTGCGCCTACGGAAGCGACCTCGTGGCCGTGCTGGATATCGCCGCCACGGGCCAAGTCACGTGGGCGGGTCACATCGTGATCCCAGCGAAACAGGACTATCCACGTGGCAGTGGCCCGCGCTCGTGCGCGGTCGACGCCACGGGCGAAACGCTCTACGTCTTCAACCGGAACGACCAATCCGTCGCGCGCATCGACCTCACGCAGTTGCCGGCCACGACGCCGTTTGCCGTCACGGCTCCGACGCCCTCCCCGGCCGGCTGGGATCCTTCGAACAGCGAGATCTTGCTCGGTCGCCACTTGTTCACCGACGCGCGCAATTCGGCGTCGAAGACCTCCTCGTGCGCGTCGTGTCACGTGGACGGCAACACGGATGCGTTGGCTTGGGAACTCTCGCACTACCTCGAACCGGAGGGGACGCCGCTGGGCCAGACGCTCTTCGGACTCGACGTCAAGGGACCGCTGGTCACGCAGGGCACCCGTCGGCAGGAAGAATCGGGGCCGTACCACTGGCGCGGCGAGAAACGGAGCCTGAACGACTTCAATGCGGCCTTCATGACTCTGCTCGATCGCACGGATGCGGCGGGGCAGGAGGACGATGTCGGCCCTGACTTCCAGTACTTGGTGCACTACCTGAATCGGATGGCGATTCCGGCGAACCCGCTCCAACGACGGGATCGCTCGCTGACGGCCGAGCAGGCGGCGGGACTCGACCTGTTTCGCGACCGACCGGTCCTCGGGAACTTGACGTGCGTTGCCTGTCACGCGCTGCCCCTGGGCTCCAACGGCGAGGTCGCGACGAGCGCAGCCCTGGGCGTCCCGACTTCATTCGACGTTCCGGGTCTGCGCCGCGTCGCGGACCGGGAGCAACCGGAGCAAGTCGTCGGCGGCTCGTTCGGCGTGCGCCCGGCCCGCAACGCTGGACTCACGCATGCCGGCGTACACGCGCGCCTCGAGGACGTGTTCGCGCGCACTCCCACGGGTCCGGCGGACACGCACGCCTTCCAACTCTCCTCCAGCGAAGCGACGAAGATCGCGGCGTTCCTGCGTGTCTTCGACACGGGGCTCGCGCCTTCCACGGCCTTCATGGTCACGGCCCATGCTGGGAACTGGGCCGTCGTGCGCGATGGCGATCTGGCGCTCCTCCAGCGCGAAGCGCGCAAGCAGAACTGTGAGCTCGTCGCGTTCCGATCGAGCCCGCCGGGCGTCGCGTCGTTCGTCGGTTCCGGCACGTACGACCCGGCGCGCGACGTGTTCGTCCTCGCGGGCGGTGCCGTGGCCGAGGTTCCGGCGCGCGTGCTCCTCGGCGAAGCCGCTGCTGGGCGACCCGTCACGTTCCTCGGCGTACCGCGCGGGATGGGCAAGTCGATCGGACTCGACCGAGATCTCGATGGACTCCTGAACGCCGACGAACTGGCGCTGGGGTTGGACCCCGAGCAGGACGACGAGGACGACGACCGGTTCACCGACGGGTACGAGGTCCTGTGGGGGAGCAACCCGTTCGTGCCCAACACGACGATCGCCGACACGACGGCGCCGCTGCTGGCCGGCCCCGTTCGGGTGATCTATGCCACGAGCAACACGATCAAGTTCGAGTTCGACACGAACGAGTACTGTCGCGTGTACGTCGCGCTGAACGGCGGTCCGGCGATCCAACGCGTCCCGCTCGGTCAGAAGGGGGACTGGAATCACTGGGTCGTGGTCGGCGATCTCCAGCCCGACACGGAGTACGTCATCGATCTCGCGATGCGTGACTCGGCGCTCAACATCCGCACCGACTCGACCACGCGCATCCGCACGGCGCCGCGCGCGCTGGTGCGGCCGAGCTACGTCACCGCGATCCGCTCGCAGGTCCAGTTCGCGCCCGCGACGTTCATCGCCGAAGTCGATGTCGCAGCTGCTGGAGTTCCCGTCGGCTCGGGATACGTCGTGAAGGGCTCCGTGTACCGACTCGAGTTCGGCCAGATCCTGCCGACGCTGGTGACCGCCTCCGCGGAAGCGCCGACGAACAGCTCTGGCAAGGCGCAGGTACGCGTTCCCATGGGCGGGCTTCCGCCGCTTCCCGGCACGATGTACTTCGTGCTGACCGATGTCGTGTCGCCGATCGGTGGCGCTCCGTACGCGCGAGCCTTCAGCACCAAGGTGTTCGACTCGATCTCGTACTGAAGTCGTCCGCGTCGGCTTCAGGGGCCGTGAAGAGCACGATTCTACGGCCTCAGAGAAACGAGTGGCGCCGCTTCCGCGTCGCGTGTGATTGCTTGGAAGGGTCTCCGCGCCTGACGGGTCCGAGCCTGTTCGCGCAGGGCCGGTGGATTCTCCGCCGGCCCTCTGTCGACGCGGGATCGAGAGTCGGGGGCGGAGGGGCAGATCAACTGCACTCGGCGCGCAGCGCCGCGTAACCGGGTTTGATCTTCTGGAAGATCACCCGCAAGCGCTCGTCGTGGTGGGCGAAGGCGCTCTTCATGCCGTTGATCGCCAGCTTCTCGAGCTGGTCCAGCGAGCAGCCGTAGTGCTCGACGGCCAACAGGCACTCCTGCGTCATGCTCGTCCGACTCATCAGCCGGTTGTCCGTGTTCAAGGTGACGCGGAAGCCCTTCTCCAAGTAACGCGGGAAGGGATGCTCTGCCAGAGATCGCGCCGCGCCCGTGTGCACGTTGGACGACAGACACACTTCGATCGGGATGCGGTGGTCGAGCACGTACTGAGCGAGACCGCCGAGCGAAACGACCTTTCCGCCGTAGACGACCATGTCCTCGATGAGGCGCGTGCCGTGCCCGATCCGGTGAGCACCGCAGTGCTGCAACGCTTGCCAGATGCTCTCCGGGCCGAAGCTCTCCCCGGCGTGGATCGTGATCGAGAAGTTCATCCGCTTGACGAGCTGAAATGCCTCGATGTGGTGCTTCGCGGGGTGGCCGGCCTCCTCCCCCGCGAGATCGAAGCCGACGCAGCCGCGCGTGCGGTGCGCGACGGCGAGCTCGGCCATCTGGAACGAGAGCATCGGCGAGAGGTTGCGCATCCCGCACACGATGAGGCCGACATCGACGCCGAAATCCGACTTGCCGCGTTCCAACCCGCGGAGCACCGCGGACATCACGCCGTCGAGTCCGAGGCCACCGGCTGTGTGGAAGTGTGGTGCGAACCGGACCTCGGCGTAAACCACGTGGTCGCGCGCCATGTCCTCGACGAACTCGTGCGCAACCCGTTCCAGCGCGCTGGCCGTCTGGAGCAGCGCGATCGTGTGACGAAAGCCCTCGAGGTAGAGCGGCAGGCTCCCGCGCGCGGCGCCCGCCGCGAACCAGTCGGCGAGCTTCGTCGAGTCCTTCTCGGGAAGCTCACCGTAGCCCTCGAGCTCGGCGAGCTCGAGGATCGTGCGCGGTCGCAGGCCGCCGTCGAGGTGCTCGTGGAGCAGCACTTTCGGCGCGCGACTCACGAGGTCCAAGTCGGGGCGCACGCGTCGATCCTGGGCCTTCTTCTCGCTCATGCTGCGAATCGTGCCGCCCGTGCACGCGCTTGGCCAGCGCGCGGGCGCTATCCTCCGCGCCCTTCCTCCGCCGCGCGAGCCTCTCGAGAACCCCAGTGAGCCGTCCTCTCCGCCTCCGTTTCGCTCCGAGCCCGACCGGGAACCTGCACATCGGCGGCGCTCGCACGGCGCTTTTCAACTGGGCCTACGCGCGACGCTACGGCGGGAAGTTCCTCTTGCGCATCGAGGACACGGATCCGGAGCGCAGCACGAAAGAGTACGAGCGTGCGATCCTGGAAGGCCTCGCTTGGCTCGGTCTCGATTGGGACGAGGGCCCGGACATCGGTGGGCCGCACGCGCCCTACCACCAGATGCAGCGCATCGGTCGGCACAAGGAGTATGCCGCGGACCTCTTCGCACGCGGACTCGCCTACCGCTGCTTCTGCTCGCGCGAGCGTCTCGCGGAGATGACGAAGGCCCAGGACGCAGCGAAGGAGAAGAACGCCTACGACGGGCGCTGCCGCGAGCTCGCTCCGGCGGAGGTCGAACGACGAGTAGCGGCGGGGGAGCCTTACGTTCTGAGGTTTCGAGTTCCGGCCGGTGAGACGCGCTTCAAGGACCACGTGCGCGGCGACGTCGTTTTCGACAACAAGGAGGTCGAGGACTGGGTCATGGTCCGCAGTGACGGGAACCCGACCTACAACTTCGTCGTCGTGTGCGACGACGTGGACATGGAGATCAGTCACGTCTTCCGTGGCGAGGAGCACTTGGTCAACACGCCGAAACAGGTGCTGCTCTACCAGGCGTTCGGGAAGCCGATCCCGGAGTTCGGGCACCTGCCGCTCATGCTCGGCACGGATCGCAAGAAGCTCAGCAAGCGGACGGGCGACACGGCGCTGAAGGACTACGCCGATCGCGGTTTCCCTCGTGCAGCGATCGTGAACTTCTTGTGCTTGCAGGGTTGGGCGCTCGACGGCGTCACCGAGGTCTTCGGCGTCGAGGATCTGGTCAAACACTTCGACATCAAGGACGTCGGCAAGGGCGGTTCGATCTTCGACATCGAGAAGTTCCTCTGGCTCGGCGGCGAGTACATCCGCCGCGAGAGCCTCGAGGAGTTGGCTCTGCACTGCTTGCCTTTCGTCGTCGCGCTGGGAGTCGCGAGCGAACCGTCGTTGCGTGCCCGCTGGCCGTGGTTTCTAAGGGTCGTCACCGCCGAGCGCGAACGAATCCGCACGTACGGCGACTTCGCGGATCGCACGGCGTACTTGTTTTCTTCGGACGAAACGGTCGTGTACGCCGACGATGCGCTGGCTGCGTCGAAGAAGCACGCGGCGCGCATCGACACGCTGCGTGCCTACCTCGAATGGCTGCGCCCGCGGTTCGCGAACGGCGTCGATGCGAACGCCACGCGCGACGCGACGAAGGCCTGGGTCGCCGAGGGTGGGCTCAAGATGCCGGCACTGTTCCAGCCGCTGCGTTGTGCGTTGACGGGGCTTGCGGGCGGACCCGATCTCTTCGACGCGATGGCTTGGCTTGGTGCGAGCGCGACCTTGCGTCGCATCGAAGTCGCGCTCGAGCGGCTGGCGTAGTTGCAGTCATTCGTGGGTGACGTGCGCCAGAGTCCGCGCCGTCATTCCGCCGTTCGAATCGGGCTCGCGCACACGGCGGAACGCCTGACTGCCGCCCTGGGCGGCCGCGCGTTCTACCGCGCGGCGTTCCTCGCACGCGGTCGCGTGCGTGTGCGCGAGGAGACCGCGTTCGTGCGCGATCTACCGCCCGAACTCGACGGTTTCGCGGTCGTCCAGCTCAGTGACTTGCACGGTGGCTCCTTCGTCGGCCCCGGCGATTTGGAGCACGCGGTCGAACTCGCGAACGCGCTCGAACCCGACGTGATCGCGCTCACGGGCGACTTCGTCACGCACCGTGCCTCGGAGATCGAACGCGTCGCGGCCGACCTCGGACGCTTGCGCGCGCGCGCGGGCGTGGTGGCGGTCTTCGGCAATCATGACTACCGCGGTCGCGAGGAATCTCGCATCGCCGCGGCGCTCCCCACCGTCCAGTTCCTGCGCAACGACGGCGTGAGGATCGCGCGCGGAACGAGCGCGGTGGCGATCACCGGTGTCGAGGATCTCGAAGAGGGCCGCGTCGTCGATCTCGAGCGCGCGCGAGAAGTCCTGTGTGCGGGTGACGTCGAGATCGTCCTGTGCCACAACCCGCTCGGCGCGCGCGCCATCGCGCGCCGTGGTTGCGCTGCGATCCTCTCTGGGCACACGCACGCCGGTCAGATCGACCTGCCGTT
>JAYTBY010000369.1:0-1707 GCA_043736755.1 Planctomycetota bacterium
GCCCGTCAGCGCGTCGACGCGACGCAAGCTGCCGTCGGACGCTGCGATCCAGACCGCGTCTGCGTCAGGCGCGGCGACGGCCTCGGTCGACGGAAGTGCGAGCGGGTCCGAGCGCAGCACGATCCGACCGGTGCGCGACTCGCGAACAATGTGCGGCCGGCGCCAGTGCGAGTACGCCACGAGTTCGCCGTCGGGAGAGAGGCTCGGGTCGATGCCGTAGAGGTCCGACCAGAGGATCGAGCCGGTTCGTGCGTCGTGCGCATGGATCGGGCCGGCTCCTCCCGACGCAAAGATCACGCTGCCATCGGGTGTCGCAGTCAGCTTCAGCCACCTCCCCGTCTTCTCGGTCTGGAACTCGCGCAGGAGCTCCTTCGAGCGCGCATTCCACACGCGGATCCTGGCGCGAGCGTCGATCGTCGCGATCTCGCCGCTCGCGCCGAGGAACGTCGCGGCTCGGAACTGCGGCGACTCGGGATCCTCTCGAGCAGCATCAGCTTCAACATGCGGCCCCGTCGGCTGGATGCAGGCGACTTCCGAGCCCGTCCTTCCATCGAGGATGCGCAGGCAGGCGCCCTTGTTCTCGACCACGAACGCCAGCGATCCGCCACTGGAGAAACCGATCGACGCGTTCGAGATCGCGGACACGCCGTCGACGCGACCGACCACACTGCGCGTGTCGACATTCCACAGAAGCGCGTCGCTCGTCGCATCGCTCGTTCGAACGAACATCAAGAGGCGGTCCCCGATGGGTGAGAGCGACGAGTGCTCCGCTGCGAACGGGACACTGAGCTCCCGGGTCCAGTTCGCAGTCTCGAAAACGGTAGGTCTGTCGGGAGCCGAGACGCCGTCAGCCACCAGGCGCCGACCGTCTCGGCTGAACTCGAGGCGCGCTTGCCAGCCCACGGGTCCGAGCTCGCGCACGAGCGAACCGGTGCGCGCGTCGTGCACGCGTGCGAACTGGCCCCCGGATCCGTCGCGTTGACCGCACACGACGACCCAACTTCCGTCCGGGGTGATCGCAGCATTGGACGAACGCTCTCCGGGACGGTGAAGCACGCTCACGACTTCGCCCGAGCGTCCATCGAGGATGGCGACCTTCCCGGAACCCACCGTCACGATCGACGCGGCTCCTGGGCCGAGTCCGCTGATGAGCGTCGAGACCGTGGGAGCAAGCACACCGTCGAACGGCGGGACCCGCTCGACCGTGCGTTGCTCCAACGCGAGCTCGAGCGCCGCGAAACGCGGGTCCTCGCGCAGGCTGGCGAGGTCCGGATCCCAAGCGAGAAGCGCCGCCTCGCCCCCACCGTGTTCGACACACCGCGCGAGGCGCGCGAACGCTGCGTCGAGCTCGCCGAGCTGCGCGTGAGCACCCGCAGCGAGCCAGTCGGTCTGCGGATGTTCGGGGAGGATTCGGTCGCTGGCCTCGAACTCTGTCAGCGCCTCGCGCGCCGCTCCCTCCTCGAGCGCCCGAGCACCGCGGAGGAACGGAGCGATCCAATCCGGATCCGAAGAGAGAGCGGCCAGGATCAGTGACAAGCGCAGCATGTCGCTGCACCGTCGCAGAGCGGAGAGACTCGGCCGGAATGTGAGAAAACGGACGCGAGGTGCTAGCAGGTCGGGACCACGGTGCGCTCGAACCAGGCCACCCACCCCGACGAAGTGAGTAGCTGCGGATGGTGCCTGGCTAACCTTTGCGCGACTCGCGAC
>JAYTBY010000370.1:0-8441 GCA_043736755.1 Planctomycetota bacterium
CGCGACAAGTCGAGTTCGAGCGTGTGCAGGAGCGGTCCATCGCGGCCGCCGGAGGTGCGACCGGGTGAATCTCCGACGTGCTCGCCATCGACGAGCACGCGGAATCCCAGCGCGAGCGACGACTCCGCGCCGAGCGCGTACTGCTCGATGTGAATGCGTCGCCGTCCTCCACCCGCACCAGCCAGGTCGTATTCGACGGCGGCACGGGTGCGCGCGCGCAGCAACAACATGTCGGCGCCCTGCTGTTCGACGCCACCTTCACGCAAGGCTGTCTGGACACCTGGAGCGTCGACCAGAACTCGCTCGCCAGAATCGCCGGTGCGTCCCAGCGCGGACGCGGCCAGTTGCCGGTAGCGAAACTGCGTCGCCACGGCGTCCTCTTGGATCGTCTTGATCCGCGGGAACTCTTGGCTGAGCCGCTGGCGGAGATCCGGCTCGTCGAGGAATCGCGTGAGCGTCCGCGCCAGGTCGTCGGCATCGCCCACCTGGAAGTGGAGACCGTCGACGCCATCGCGCACGAACTCGGCCATGCCGCTGATGTTCGAGGCCACGACCGGCGTCTCTAGCATGTGCGCTTCGTGGATCGTGATCGGCGCGTTCTCGAACCACACCGACGGCACGATGAGCACGTCGATCTCGGCGTAGACCTCGGCCAGCTTCGCGTTGTCGAAGCGACCGCGAAACACGACGTTCGGTCCGGCGAGCGCCTTCAACTCGGCGTGGTGCGGATCCGACTCCGGCTTGAAGTCGCCGAAGATGCTCAAGGTGCACGGTTTCCCGGCCAATCGGCGCAGGGCCTCGAGCATCGTCGCGCCGCCCTTGTACCAGACGAGCGAACCGACGAAGCCGAAACGCACGCGGCCGGCGGGATCGGTTTTCTTCTCGACGACGCGCACGTGATCCGTGCGCATGCCGTTCGCCGAGTAGAGCAAGGTGTGCGGATCGAAGCCTGCGGTCTCGACGTACTTGCGCCGCAGGAAACGGCTGGGCGACACCCGCAAGTCGGCCGCCGCGTACGCCGCGGGGACGAAATCGTGCCGATCCATCAACTGCTTGAAGTCGTTTTTTCCGGCGAGCCCCGCAGCGAGCTCAGCCACGGGACCGAGCACGGATCCAGCGACGCGCGCCGCACCGATACGGTCGTAGTGCTTGTCCTTGACGCACAGGAAGCAACCCGCGCCTTGGTTCTCTTCGCAACGCACGCCATCGGGGCGGATGAGTTGGACACGCGCGCAGAGCGCCCAGTAGTCGTGAATCGTGAGGAGTGTCGGGAACCCCTCCTCCCGGGCTACCTCCACGAGTCCGGCGCCGAGGTGGATCAAGTGCTGGAAGTGCACGACATCGGGCATTTCCAGCGCAAGAACGCGCCGAAAAGCGGCCTCCGCGCGCTCGTCGCGATACCCGTCGGAGAGCCGACGATGCGCGAGTCGATTCGTCATGCGCAGCACGCGCAAGTCCTCGAACGCATCCTCGTGCACGCTGAAATCGGTCGGGCCACCTTCGGCCACGGTGAGCTTCGCCGGAGCACGCGTCAGCACCACGACCTCGTGACCCAGCGCGCGCATCTCACGCGCGAGGTTCAGTGTGTAGACCTCGGTGCCCGCCCACGTGTCCGGCGGGAAGCCGTGCACCACGTAGAGGATCTTCAGGCGCGACCGAGTGAGCATGCGCGATCCCGCCATGCGCTTCTCGGTTCGTCCACCATCGTGCAGACCCTCGAAGGCCGCCGCCCGCAGTCGAGCGGCTTCGACCAAGAGAGATCCGAGCGCCTCATCGGACAAGCCCTCGGCCTCGAGCGCGCTCTTGTCACCCTCGAGCACGCGCTTCTCGAGGATGCGCGCGTCGTCCTTCGACGCCACGCACACGCGGTCGAGCCACTCCGCGTTGAAACGCCCGTCGATCTTGGCACGCGTGTACGTCTCCTCGGGAGAGTAGTCGTGGCTGTGCTCGACCGTCGCCTCGTCGTCGTACACGACCGTGAATCCGGCCTCGAGGATCGCGCGCGCTTGCAGGATGTCCTCGCCGAACCACGTGCGCGGGAACGGATGGCGCTCCCATAGCTCGCGTCGCAGCGCGCTGGCGACGTCGTTGAAGTTGTAGAGCACGCGCCGGTCGTGCGCGTTCGTCCGCGTATAGGTCGCGGTGTCGGGCAGCCGTACCTCGCGGCGACCGGTTTGGTAGCCCAAGTCGCCCGCACTGATAATCTTCGTGAGCAGCCGCGCATCGGGTCGCGGCACGTTGCGGCAATAGGCTGCGCCGACACGCTCGTCCTGAAAATTCGCAGCGAGCCGCTCCAACCACTCCGCCGAACTCGGGATCGCGTCCTGCGTGAGGAACACGAGCAGGTCGCCCGTGCTCCGCGCCGCGAGCAAGTTGCGCGTGTCCCCGTGATCGAACTCGACGCCGTCGATGCGCTCGAATGCGAACGGCACCGGGAACCGCTTCGAAGAAGCTTCGAGTAGCGCGTACGTTCCGTCCGTAGAGCTCGAGTCGATGGCGCGAAAGTCCCACGGCAGCGAGCAGCGCTGGGCCGCCAGGGCGCCAAGGACGCGTTCCAGGAACTCGAGTCCTTGCCACGTGGGCATCAGGACGGAGATCGAACGGAGGGGGCGCATCGGGGGATAATCGGACGAAAGGGACGGGCCATTGGAGCGGGCCGGACCGGCCGTCGCCAGGGGGGCCGCTCGACTATCCCCGGCTGCCGACGCGCTGACCGCGAACCTGCGCGGCCCGCAGCTCGAAAGCGCGCGGCAGGTGGGCCCAACCGCCATGCCTGGCCATGTAGGCGATGTCGGCCTGAAGTTCGTGAACGAGGCCTTTCGCGACGGAGAAAACGTGTGGTCGCACGACACGACCGAACGTCACGCGTTGGAACTCGGCGTCGATGCGGTAGCGTTCGAAAGCTTGATTCGGCGTGTAGCTGTGCGCGTGCAGCACGACGGCTCGCGGTTCGAACTTCACGCGGAATCCGCGCTCGAGGACGGCACGAGCCCAAGCGACGTCCTCGCCGAACGCGATGTCGGGCAGCGGCGTCTCGAGCAACAACGAGCGTCGGATCGCACTGGCGACGTCGTTGAAACGGACGTGCGCGGCGCCAGGTTCCCCCACCCACGCCGTTTCACTCGCGTCAGGATGATCGAGCGCTGTTCGCGCGGTCAGTGGATCGTCGTCGGGTCGCGGCAGGAGTCGCGCGAACGATCCCGCGATCCGTGGATCGCGCAGCGCATCGACGAGCATCTCGATCGTGTCGTCGTCGCGCGGCTCGGCGTCCTGGGACAGGAACACGACGATCTCACCGCGCGCCAGTCGCGCGAGTTCGTTGCGCGTGCGACCGTGACCGAACTCGTGCGGCTGGATCGTCGTGACGCGCGCGCCGGCACGCTCGAGCGCCGCGCGCGAACCGTCGGCCGATCTCGAGTCGATCGCCACGATCTCGAACCCGCCGACGACGCGTTGCCGCGCGAGCGCAGGCAACAGCCGCGCGAGATCACGCTCACCATTCCACGTCGGGATGCAGATCGAGACGCGCTTGTCAGCCATGGCACAGAGGACTCTACGCGGCGCGCGCAGGTCGCGCGCCACGGAACATCAGCAGGCCGATCGCGACGAGCACGACGACGCCGAACCAGTCGGTCGACGAAGTCGGCAGTGCGCTCAGGAACGCGAGCGAAGGATGGAGGTACGTGTCCGAGTCGAAGCCCGGCAGGAACGACTGCATTGCGGCCAAGATCCCTAGGATCGAGGCACCCGCGATGAGGCCCGAGCACCACAGGACGCCCTCGGGTTCGTCCTCGGCATCGGGCTCGCGACGGAAACGACGGTCGGCGATCCAACGCACGATTCCGCCGAGGAAAACCGGCATCGTCGACGCGAGTGGCAAGTAGACGCCGACCGCGAACGTGAGGGAGCGGAAGCCGAGCAGCTCGACGAACACCGCGATCGCGACGCCGAGCAAGATCAGGTCCCACGGCAGTCGATGGTTCAAGAGACCGTCGATCACGGTCGCCATGAGCTTCGCTTGTGGAGCCTGCAGTCGCCCCGCGCCGATGCCGTCCTCGCGCGCCCAGGCGACTTCGCGAGTCGCTGGATCGGCGAGGTAAGTGCCGTTCGCGATTCCAAGACCGTCCTCGGTCCGCACCGTGACGAACGCGTACTCGCGGCCGTCCTCGACGCTCTCTGTGCGCGGACTGCGCTCGACGATTTCGATCGGCAGCACGATCGCGGAAGCCGGACGAGTCTCGCGCGTCTCCGCGCGGTTCAAGAGCCACGTCGTCCAACCGATCGCGAGGACCGACGTCACGACGCCGACGAGCAACGCACCTTGCTGCTTCACCGGCGTCGCGCCGAGCAAGTAGCCCGTCTTCAAATCCTGCGAGCACGTGCCGGCGTTGCTGATCGCGATGCACACGACCGCGCCGACGATGAGCGCGAGGCGCGCGTACTCGGATCCTTCGCGGCCCGTCAGCAGGAAGATGCCGCACGTCGCCATGAGGACGCCGATCGTCATGCCCGACAGTGGACACGAGCTCGAGCCGACCTCGCCGGTGATGCGCGAGCTGACGACGCTGAACAGCAAGCCCAGGAACAGGATGAGGACCGCGCCGAGCAGCGTCATCTCGAAAGCGGGCACCAGCCAGATGAACGTGACGATCGCGAGCGCGCCGACCGCGAGCACCGCGATCGGCGTGTCGCGTTCGGTGCGGATCGTGCTCGCTCGGTCACCGCCGCCGCGCAGCGCGCCGACCGACGCACGCAGCGATTTCTGAATCGAAGGCAGCGCGCGGATCAGCGCGAAAACGCCGCCAGCGGCGACCGCTCCTGCGCCGATGTGCTTGACGTAGTTCGACCAGACCTCGCCCGGCGACATCTCCGAGATGAGCATCGTCGCCGGCGCGAGCGGTTGCGCGAGGCCCGAACCGAACACGACGATCGCCGGGATCAGGACGAACGACGCGAGCAGCGAGCCCGCGACCATCATCAAGCTCGTGCGCCAACCGATGATGTAGCCGACGCCCATCAGTTCGGGCGCGACGTCGCAGGCGACTTCTGCGCCGCGGAAACCCGGGATCGCGCTCGCAACGGAGACCTTCACGCCGCCGAACACCGCCTGCAACGCCTTGAACGCCGCGCCGAATCCGAGGCCGACGAAGACCTTCTTCGCGCTCGTGCCGCCCTTCTCGCCGGCCTTCAGGATCTCGGCGCAGGCCTTGCCCTCGGGATAGCGCAGCTGTCCGTGCTCCTGCACGATCAAGTAGCGCCGCAGCGGCACCATCATCAGGACGCCGAGGCATCCGCCGGTGATCGCGATGAGCGTCGTCAGCCCGACCTCGAGCGGCCACCCGAGGAAGAGCAACGCCGGGACGCTGAACACGACCGCCGCCGCCACGGATTCCCCGGCGGAACCTGTCGTCTGGACGATGTTGTGCTCGAGGATCGCGCGCTGGCCGTTGCGCTTGCGAATCGCCCAGATCGCGAGCACGGCGATGGGCACCGAGGCCGAGACCGTGAGCCCGACGCGCAGCGCGAGGTACGTCGACGCCGCGCCGAACACGACGCCGAGAACGGCGCCGAGGATCAGCGCGCGCGCGCTGAGCTCGGGCGGAGTCTCAACGGCTGCGACGTGCGGACGGAACGCTTCGGCGCTCATGCGGCGCGCAGTCTCAAAGCCTGTGAAGAATTCACAGCTCTCGCGCTGCGGAGCAGCACCACGGGCATCCGAGAGTATCTAGGCTCGACTCCTTCACGGTCTCTCCGAGCGCGTGAAGCACTCACGCGCTCAACGCCGCGGAGCAGCGCTGATGGTCTCTCGAAGCGTGTGGGCTCGATGTCATCACACGCTCTCAGCTCGCCGACGCGGGGTTCGACTTGCGCAGCGCGACCTTCACGAGGACGAAGCCCAACGCGACGTAGAAGATCAGCGCGAAGAGATCGAGGTCCATGCCGAGTTCGCCGATCCACGTCTGGAACCGAGCGCCGGTGCCCTGGCAGATGCTGAGTACATCCGTGTCGCCAACTTCCCAGGCTTTGAGGATCGCGCTGAACACCCCGGTGAGGGTGCCGCCCGCGACGAGACCCGTGGCGAACAACATGCCCGTCGAGATCTCGCTCTCCTCCTGCTGGCCGCGCAGACGATCCGCGAGCCAACGCAAGAGACCGCCGACGAGGATCGGCATCGTGATCCCGATCGGGAGGTAGACGCCGACCGCCCACGCGAGCGGCGAGACACCGCACAGGAAGACCGTGACGCTCAAGCCCGCTCCGATGAGCAGGAAACTCCAATCGAGGTTCTGCGACATCACGCCTTTGATGATCGTCGCCATCAACGTCGCTTGGGGCGCGGGGAAGGCCGGGCTGCCGATCCCGTGCGGCTCCGTCGGCGTCGCGTAGGCCGAGTCGAGGAACTTGACGGTGAAGCCGATGACGACCGTCGAGACGAGCACGCCGATCACGAGCCCCATCTGCTGGCGAATCGGTGTGGCCCCGACGAGGTAGCCCGTCTTGAGGTCTTGGCTCGTCGCACCGGCGTTCGCCGCGGCGATGCACACGATCGCACCGACGCACAACGCAATGGGCTGATTCGCATCACCACCCATGCCCAGCGCGAGGAAGACAGCGCACGTGCCCAGCAACGTCGCGATCGTCATCGCCGAGATCGGGTTCGACGAGCTGCCGATGATGCCCACGATGCGCGAGGACACGGTGACGAACAGGAAGCCGAAGACGAGCATCAGCGCGGCCATCACGAGCTTGCCACCGAACGTGCCGGGCAGGATCGGGAGCACCGCGATCACGCCGACCAGCGCGATCGAACCGCTGATCACGGCCCACATCGGAATGTCGCGTTCCGTGCGCAGGGTGCCGCCGCCTGTCGCCTTGGCGCTGCCCATCGAACCGCGCAACGACTTCACGATCGTCGGCATCGTGCGGATCAGCGTGATGATCCCGGCCATCGTCACGGCACCGGCACCGATCAAACGCACGTAGGCGCGGTAGTAGCGCTCGGGATCATTGCTCACGCGCCAGCCGTCGATCGCACCTTGGCTGAAGCCGAGGGACGCGAGCTGCGCATCGATCGTGCCGTCGGGGATCGCCAGGACCGTGAGGAGCGGGATGAAGACGAGCCACGCGATGACGCTGCCCGACACCATGATCCCGCCGATCTTGGGCCCCAAGATGTAGCCGACGCCCAAGAACTCGGGCGAGACCTCGGACGAGACGTGCGCGTTCGGCAACTTCGCCGTCGGCCCGGTCTGGTACGAAACGGCTTCCTTCCAGAACCCGCCGATCGAGTTGAGCGCCTTGTAGATTGCCGCGATGCCGACGCCGCCGAAGACGAGGCCGGCCATCTTGCCCCCCTTCTCACCGGCGATGAGCACGTCGGCGCAGGCCGTCCCCTCTGGGTAGGGCAGCGTCGCGTGCTCGGCCACGATCAGCGATCGCCGCAGCGGCACCATGAAGAGCACGCCGAGGATCCCGCCGCACGCGGCCAGGGTCATGATCGTGTAGTAGTTGAAGTACTCCTGACCGTTCGAGCCGGTGGAGAGGAAGAGCAGCGCTGGGACTGTGAACGCGACGCCCGCCGCGACGCTCTCACCCGCCGAACCGATCGTCTGCACGATGTTGTTCTCGAGGATCGTCGCGCGGCCGAAGGCACGCAGCAGACTGATCGAGAGCACCGCGATCGGGATCGACGCCGAGACCGTCAATCCCGCTTTCAACGCGAGGTAGACCGTCGACGCGCCGAACAGGATCCCGAAGATCGCGCCGAAGATCACCGCTTTCGGCGTGAACTCTGCGATCTCCTGGTTCGCGGGGACGTAGGGCTTGTGCTCAGGCTGCGGTGTCGGTGCCTGCGGGGGGGGCGTGGCGTGACCCAAGTGAACGACCTCTGGGCGCGAACGCGTCGCGCGGGTCGCGGATGCTAGCCAGAGCGCGGCCTCGGGATCCAGGGCGGCGTTCGGTGACTCGAACAAGGTCGCCGTTCCGGTGCCGCGCGATGGTGCACGACGATTGCCGCCCGCCGAGCTGAACCTCGCGGCCTCGCGACGTACTCGTTCGACGTGCATCCAGGTGCGGCCCCCTTGATATCCTCCGCCTATGGCGTCCGGTCGTCCCCGCGGTCCGATCGTCATCGCTGGAGGCAGCGGATTCCTGGGGATCTCGCTCGCGACGCATCTGGCGATATCGGGGACGCCGATCGTCCTCCTGTCTCGAAATGCGCCCCGAATCCACGGCGCGTGGCGACACGTCACCTGGGACGCGCGCACGCTCGGAGATTGGAGCCGCGAACTCGATGGCGCAGCGGGCCTCGTCAACCTCGCCGGGCGCACCGTCGACTGCATCAAGACTCCCGAGCACAAGGCCGAGATCTTGCGCTCGCGCGTGGAATCGACCCGCGTGTTGGGCGAGGCGCTGCGCAGCGTCGCGTCACCGCCGCCGGT
>JAYTBY010000371.1:0-1705 GCA_043736755.1 Planctomycetota bacterium
CTCAATAGGTCAAGAAGCTTTTGATAGTGGAAGCCCTCGGCCAAGCGGCGCAACCCTCGGGCGAGGCGCGGATCGCGGACTTCGACCTCCTGCACCTTCGCCAGCAAGAGGTCGAGGTCCGCTGTGATAACGGATTCGCGCATCGAGTCGATGAGTCCCTGAGGCCAACCTGCGAGCGATTCGGGCGTCAGCTCGGCTGCCTCTTCCTGAGTCGATTCCACCCGATCGTCGGCGTATACGTATTCCACGCCCAGATGCCTTTGAATCTTCTGGAAGAGTTCCGCTTCTCTAACAGGCCGCTAAGCAACAAACTCTGAGCGCGAAGATACATCACCGCTCGCGCGTCTTCACGCGACCTCTAATCCCGCGATCCGATTCGCATCTCGTCTCATCCTGTCTCGCTCACGCAACCAGCCGCGTCATCCGCAGCAGGTTGTACGCCGCGCCCGCGATCATCGCGTCCATCTCAATCCGCGGCCTGCCTATGAATCTCGTTCTCGCCTGTCCCGCGACCGTCTTCGTCCATCCGATCACCTGCTCGACTCGCTTCCGCACGCGTTGGCTCAGTTCGTATCCGACCTGACCGACGCGGCGCGCCGCGCGTCTTCGCGCGTCGCCCTTCTCGTTCTTCGCCTTGGCTGGTCCCCGCTTCATCGCGACGTGCGGCGTGACGCCCGACTCCTCAAGCTCGCGAAGAAATGTTCCGTCGTCGTAGCCGGCGTCCGCGCCGAGCGTCGCGGGCCCGAAGCCGTGACGGCGCCTGAATCGCTTCAGCATCGCCAGCGCGCTGCGACGTTCCGCCTTGCCGTCCGCCGCGTCCACCTTCACGTCGAGGCAGAGGCCGCTTCGGTTCTCCATCAATACATGCATGCTGTGCGAGAGATGCGCCTCCTTGCCGTTGCCCTTCCGCGCGAATCTCGCCTCGGGATCGGTGCGCGAGCGATGCGTCTCGTTCGTGCGGCGCTCGCCGCGCCAGTCGACGTTCGTGTCGCGCGAAGTCTTGTCGTCCGCCTTTCCGCCGGCGCCGCCGTCGCCCTTCTTGCCCTTGCTCTTATTCCTCTTCCTCTTCTTCCACGTCTTCGGTTTCGCGCCGTCCTTGGCATCGCCCTGCTTGTTCGCGCCGTCCTTCCCGTCGACGCGCTCGACGCTCTTCTGGCTCGCGAGCGATCGCACCAGCGTGCCGTCGACGGTGAAGTGATCGTTGCTCGCGAGCTTCCTCTCGATGCCCGCCGTGACGACGCGGTCGAAGAACTTCCGCACGAGCCCGTGCTCGAGAAAGCGCTCGCGGTTCATGCTGAAGACTTCCGGCGTCCACGCGGGCGCGTCCTGCTCGTGGTCGAGGAACCATCTATAGAGGACGTTGAACTCGATCGCCTCCATGAGACGGCGGTCGCTCGGGATCGAGTAGATCGTGCGGAGGAGCATCGCCTTCAGCAGCTGCTCCGGCGGAATGCCGGGGCGGCCGGTCGACGAGTACGCCGCGGCGAGATCCGCGCGCATGTCGACGAGGATTTCGTCGGCCCATCGCTTCACCTTGCGCAGCGGATGGTTCTCGGGGATGCGGTCCTCGATGTTGAGCGCGACGAACATCGGGATCTGGCGGCTGACTCGTCCTCGCATGCGATGACTCCGGTGGTGATGGAGTTTGTACGCGCGAGTGCGCCGGAGGTTGCGCCAGGAGCTGGGTTTCTTAGCGGCCTGCTAG
>JAYTBY010000372.1:0-3816 GCA_043736755.1 Planctomycetota bacterium
GGCCGTCTCGACCAGGATGCAGTTCGCCGTCTTCCAGTACTTGTGGTTGTTCAGGCGCTGGAACATCCCGCCCGTCTCGATCGCGAGGATGAACGCGGCTCCGGTCTCGAACTTCAGGTGCTCGACCGAGTGGGGGATCGAGTACGAGCCCGAGCCGAAGTTCGTGCAGTCGATGCGGATCGGAGCACCCGTTTCGGAATCGCGGTCGATCACCACCAGTTCCCCCGCGACGGATCCACCGTGTTCTTCGGGGTAGAAGCGCAGTTGCTCGCGCGAAAGGCCGTCGAGCGACGCCAGTGCCTCGATGTCGTCGAGGACCGTGTCCGACTCCGGTTGGTCGTCGAACTTGCAGTCGCCCCAGTTCTTCGAGACGTAGTACGCCTCCCGCTTCGTCGCGAAGTCGTCGTTCTCGACCATGTCCTTCGCGATCGCCATGAGGCGCAGCGTCTGCGCGAAGGTCTTCACGGTGTTCACGCTGAGGTGGCGGGCTTTTCGGCCGCGACCGAGCTCGAAGTAGCCCACCTTGGTGTCGTAGCGGACGTTCGACAGTGCGCGCGTGGGGAACTTCAGCTCGGGGAGGATCCGCGCGTCGATGCTCGTGCGCACCTTCAGTGCGGTGGACTCGATCAGCTTCAGCGTCTTCGCGTCGAGGGCGTCGAGCTTGCGTGGGGCGCGGCGGACCTTCTTCGGCTCCTCGCCCTTCTTCTTCTTGTCGGCCATGCGTCTCCGTTTCGTGTCCGCTCCAGATAGATGGCGCTCGACCGCGAGTCAACGACGCTCTCCGGCCTGCGCCCTCGACTCGTTCCGCCAATCACTGCCACACGAGCATCAATCCGTTCGAGAGATTGAACGTCGAACTCGTGCAGAACGCCGCCGCGTTGCGGTACCAGACCTGGTAATTGCGGACCGCGCCCGCGGGCACGGCGCCGCGAACGGAAACGGGCGTATCGCCCGCGATCGGATAGCGACTCGCGCCGGCCACGTTCGTCTTCGTCGCGAGCCGCAGGACGGCGCCACCAGCACACCGCAGGCCGTCGCCGAAGACCGTGCTCACTGAGGTGGTGCCCTGGAAGTACAGCGCCGCCGCGTTGGGCATCCCGGTGCCGAGGAGGATCACCGTGTCCGCTCCGACGATGGCGCTGCCGAGCGCCTCGAGCCTTGCTCCCGACCCATTCACGGAGCTCGCGCAACCCCGGCCCGCTGCACCCGAGTTCGCACACGGGCAAGGCGTTCCGCCTCCGTCGCCGAAGCAGTACGCCGCGCCGACCGAGCCGGCGCAATCGGCACGCACGAGCCAGACCCCGGGAATTCCTGCAGCATCCAGCTCCACGGGCGGGAACGAATTCGCCGCCAGATTCTGGAAGTCGAACACGCCACCCGCCTGTGCGACCGCGAACGCGCGACCCACGGAGCCCGCCGGGCAACCGTCGTCGTCGAGCGGTGCCGGTCGAAGGTTGGGCGTAGTCGCGATGACGATGCCGACGAAAAACGTGCCCGCGACCTCGATCGGAGCGACCAGCCCGAACGTGTCGAACGCGTCGTTCGCGCTGTTCGTGATCGTGCCCGGCACGAGCGCGAGGAGCACCGCGTCACGCGGATCTCCATCGTCGTCGGGGTCGTCCCACAGCGCTGCCGTGATCGAGGTTCCGACGGGGGGCGCGAAGGCTGCGACGCTCGGGCTGCCGAACGCCGACGAGATCGAGGCGACGCGGGTCGTCGTTCCGGCGGTTCCGAAGCGAGCCAGCCAACCGAGCGAAGCGTTCACGGTGAAACCGATCGCGTTGCCGCTCGCGCCATCGTCGTGACGGCAGCCCGGCGGCACACCGACGGTGGCGAACGCGAACGACCCAGGTCCGCCTGGTGCTCCCGGATACGTGCCGACTTGGATCGTGTACGTGGTTCCACCGGTCGCGTCGAAGCACGCGCGCGCTTCGCCCGCGAAGACCCCGCATCCATCGTCGTCGCAGCCGACCGCGGGTTGAGTCGGGCATCCGCTGCCGACGTACACGGCGATCTTGCCGTCCTGTCCGCCGGCCGTACCGCAGGTCGAGACTTCGTAGCGCGCGCTCGACGGCGCGACCCACGTGTACCAGTGATCACTCCCGATGCCCCGAATCCCAGCGAACGCGCACGTCGTCTCGTCTTGGCCCGCGCAGCCCGTCGTCGCGCTCGACGTGTCGAACGCGTGCGGACCGAGCCCGGTGATCGCAATCGGAACAGCGCAGTCGTCGTTCGTCGTTCCCACGACGAGCGGAACGAATGTGAACGAACCCAGTCCCGGCAGCGCTCCGCCATTCGGGTAGAGCCCGACTTGGATCGTGTACGTCGCGCCGGCGACAGCCGGGAAGCACAACTCGCTCGTCAGGAAGCAGCGGTCGTCGTTGCAGGCGAGGGCCGGCGCCGCGGGACATCCACCGCCCGCGTACACAGCGACTTTCGAGTCGATTCCGGACCCACCGCAGAAGGAGAGTACCGTGGTTCCGGTTGTCGTCGCGGTCCAGCGGAACCAGAGGTCGTTGCGCAGAGATGTGCTGCCGAAGAAGGAGCACGCCGCCTCGTTCTGACCTTCGCTGCCGGTTGTGGCCAACGTGAGGTCGAACGCGTGCGGTCCCGGTCCGACGATCGTCGAAGCGCCGCTGCACGTGTCGTTCACGGGCGAAGCGACGCTCTGGATCTCGAGCGTTCCGCTGCCGCCCGCGGCGCCGCCGCCGACCGGATAGGTCCCGACTTGAATCGAGTACGCGTTGCCGGCCTGAACAGCGAACACGACGCGGCTCTGGTACCCGACTGCGCCGCACGCATCGTCGTTGCACGCGAGCGCTGCCGAAGTCGGGCAACCGGCACCGGAGTACACGGCGATCTTCGTGTCGACGGGCTGGTTGCAGCTCGTGATCGCGGCCGAACCCGTGAACGGCGAGGTCCACGTGAACCAGACGTCGTTCGTGATTCCCGTCGATCCCCACTCGAAGCAGGCGGCGTTCGCTTGGCCCTCGACTCCGGTCGAAGCCTGACCGTTGTCGAACGGGAAGGAGCCGGTTCCGATCAGCGCGACGGCCGCCGAGCACGCGTCGTTCGTCGCGGGGCGCGAAACGCGCAACGATCCGGCTCCGCCGCTCGCGCCCAAGGGGTAGAGCCCGAGTTGAAATGTGTACTGCGCTCCAGCGACTGCTTGGAACACGACGCGACTCTGGAAGTTGCACGCGTCGTCGTTGCAGCCGAGGCTCGAGCCCGCGGGGCAACCTAACCCGGCGCGCACGGCGAGCTTCGTGTCGACCGAACTGCCGCACGTGTCGACGAGTACCGTGCCCGTCTCCGTCGCGGTCCAACGGAACCACACGTCCTGCACGACGGCGCTGGAGCCGAAGAAGGTGCAATTTTGGTCGGCCTGACCTTCGGAACCCGTCGTGGCGAAGGTCGTGTCGAAGGGGAAGCCCCCGAAGCCGGCGATGGGCGTCGCGCTCGTGCAGGCGTCGTTCGGCGGCGCGCTCGCGGGTTGAATCGTGAACGTGCCGCTGCCGCCCGCGTTCGTGAACGGATAGAGCCCGACCTGAACGACGTACGACTGTCCCGCGGTCGCGGGGAAGACGAGCCGGCTCTGCAGACCGATCGCGCCGCAGGCATCGTCGTTGCACGCGAGCGCCGGGGCGCTCGGACACGCCGCTCCCGCGTAGACGGCGATTTTCGTGTCGACCGGGTGATCGCAGGCGCGCAACTCGGCGACCCCCGTGAACCCGGCGGTCCAACGAAACCACACGTCGCGGTTCAGCGCCGTGGAACCGAAGAAGGAGCACGAGGCTTGGCTCTGACCTTCGGGCC
>JAYTBY010000373.1:0-1701 GCA_043736755.1 Planctomycetota bacterium
CGATCAGGGCCGCGACACCGTTGGGTGTCGCGGCCCGGATCGTTTCTCGGGTCCGCTTTGGCGCGGGTTGCCCTGGCTCCGCGGTGCTGGTCGCCACTCCGCGGAGCCTCGCTTCCCTCAGCGCTTCAGCAGGATCTCTTCGAGCTTCTGCAACCGATTGCGCAGCTTCGCGGCGTCTTCGAACCGCAACTCCGTCGCAGCGGCCAACATGTCGGCGCGCGCCTTCGACGTCTCGCCGCGCAAGCGATCGGCCGGCCAGCTCCAGGCGTCCTCGAGTCCCTCGGGGTCGCGCTTTCCACCGCCCTTCTTCGCGCCTTTCCCGCGCGGATCGTCGGGCAGCGTCGCGACCTCGACGTAGTCCATCTCGTACAGCGACTCGAGCGAGTCGCGGATCGGCTTCAAGATCGTCTGCGGCACGATTCCGCGCTCGGCGTTGTACACCGTTTGGAGCGCGCGCCGCCGCTCGACCTCGCCCATCGCCGCGGCCATCGAAGCGGTGACTTTGTCGGCGTAGAAGATCACGCGGCCCTCGACGTTGCGCGCGGCGCGACCGCACGTCTGGATCAAGGACGTCGTCGAGCGCAGGAACCCTTCCTTGTCCGCATCGAGGATCCCGACCAACGCGACTTCGGGCAGATCGAGGCCCTCGCGCAACAGGTTGATGCCGATCAGGACGTCGAACTCGCCCAGGCGCAAGTCGCGCAGGATCGAAGCACGCTCGATCGCATCGATCTCGGAGTGCAAGTAGCGCACGCGGACGCCGAGTTCGGCGTAGTAGGTCGTCAATTCCTCGGACATCCGCTTCGTGAGCGTCGTCACGAGCACGCGCCAACCCGCCGCGACGACGCGTCGGATCTCGTGCAGGAGATCGTCGACCTGCGTGCGCGCCGAGCGGACTTCGATCTCGGGGTCGAGCAGTCCCGTCGGTCGCACGACTTGTTGAGCGATGCGCCCCTCGCTGTGCTTCAGCTCGTACGCGGACGGCGTCGCCGAGACGTACACGCACTGCCTCGCGAGCAGTTCCCATTCCTCGAAACGCAGCGGACGGTTGTCCAGCGCGCTCGGCAGTCGAAATCCGTGTTCGACCAGCGTCTCCTTGCGCGCGCGGTCGCCGCGGTACATCCCCCCGACCTGCGGCACGGACACGTGGCTCTCGTCGACGAAGACGATCCAGTCGCGCGAGAAATAGTGCAGCAACGTGAACGGCGCTTCGCCGACTTTGCGGCCGTCCATCCAGCGCGAGTAGTTCTCGATGCCGTTGCACACACCCGTCGTCTTCAACATCTCGAGATCGTGGCGCGTCCGCTGCTCGAGTCTTTGCGCTTCGAGCAACCGTTTCTGCGAGCGCAACACCTCGAGCCGTTCCTCGAGTTCGACCGCGATGCCCTCGATCGCCTTGTGCAGCCGTTCCGCCGGCGCGACGTAGTGGTTCGCGGGGAAGATCGTCAGCTCGTCCTTCTCACCCAGCACTTCGCCGCGCAACGGGTCGACCTCGACCAAGGCCTCGATCTCGTCGCCGAACAGCTCGATGCGGATGACGCGATCCTCCTCGTAGGACGGGAAGACCTCGATCACGTCGCCACGCGCGCGGAACACACCGCGGCGGAAGTCGGTGTTGTTGCGCGCGTACTGCATGCGCGTCAGCGCGCGCAGCAAGTCTTCGCGCTCGATCTTCTGACCGCGCGTGAGCTTCAGCGCCAT
>JAYTBY010000374.1:0-1699 GCA_043736755.1 Planctomycetota bacterium
GATCTCTTCGCGAACGAGTTCCAGGGCCAAGTCGCGGGCCGTGACCTGAACAGCTTGCTGACCGTGGCGCGCGTGTCGCCGAACACGTTGCGGGTGCGCATCGGCGCGATGGCCGAGTCGACCGCGGACTACGCGATGGTGCCACGCAATCACAACGTCACGCTGCTCGTCATGGTGCCCGAGAACAGTCCGGCCGAGGTCGAGCTCGTCGCGCGCACCGCGTTCGTCGACACGCAGACCGGCATCGAACTCGCGGACAGCTCGCCCGACCGCGTGGCGGCGCTGCTCGACAGCGTCGGGACGGGTTGGGGGCTGACCGGTGCGGGTGCGCCGGCTCTCGAGCAGCTCTACCGTTACGCACAAGCCAACGATCAGTCCGCGTTCCAGGAGCACCTCGCGACGATCGCGCCGCCCGAGTGCGAAGGCGCGCGCTTCCCGCAGTCCTTGCGGATCGAGCTCGTGGGTCTCGTGTCGGGCAGCCAGTTCACCTCGGGCCGTTTCGAATTGCCCGGTCACAGCGCGGACGCGAGCGCCACCGTGGCGATGACCGCGTTGACGGCCCAGACGCTCGTCGTCCTCGACTACGGCTGGTCGCGCTGCGAAGCGATGGTGCGCGACGCGGAATTCGCCGAGAACGCGAAGCTGCGCGCCTACCTCGAGTTCGAGGACCAAGGTCGACGTATCTCGTTGCCCGCTGGCGGGGTGCAGTTCGACGCCGAGAAGCAGATGTTGCGGCTCGTGTTCACGTCGCTGCTCGCGCTGAACCTCGCCGGGCCCGCGTCGGTCCCGGGTGCCTTGACCGTGCGCGTGTCGGTCGACGGCGACGACCTGCCGTCCTTCCAGGCGCTCTACTTGCCGGGCAACACGAGCCCGCCGCCGTCGAATCCGAACACGCCGCCCGCGGGCTCTTAGAGCGGGTGAAGAACCGAGCCTCGTCGCTCGAGAGGCACCCTCTGCGCCACGTCCGTGGCGCGTCGCCTGTGATTTCTTCGCACGCCCTCGGAGCGTGTGAAGAAATCACACGCGACGCGCCGCGGAAGCGGCGCTACTCGTTTCCGAGAGGCCGTAGGATCGATTTCTTCACGGCCTCTCAGCCGCCGTCAGCGCGGCAAGAGGATCAGGACCGGTTCGTCGTTCGCGAGCGGGATCTGCACGGCGCGACTCGCGCGTCCGTGAATCGCTTCGGACGCGTTGACGCGCCAGCGTCCGCGCAAGAGCGTCGACACGGTCGCGCGACCGTCCTCGTCCACCTCGAGCGCGAAGCGTCCTCCGTCGAGACCGATCCCTTCGAGGCGCGCACCGCTCGCCGGACTCCCGTCGGGACGTTGGACGCGGAAACTCGCGCCAAAGAGCTCGACCCGGATCGGCTCGAGCACGAACGGCCCATTCTTGGCGTCGACAGCGACGATCGGCGCCCACGGATAGACGGGATCGCCGACGAACAAGCGATTCGCGCGATCCGGCAACGCGTCGATCACGAACGCACCGCCCGCGTCGGTGAGCACGCGGCTGTGCGCTTCTTTCCCGGGCGTGTCGTCGCGCAAGAGGATCGGCACGCCTTCGACGGGTGAACCGTGCGCGTCGACGAGTAAGCCGCGCACCGTGGTCGTCGGGTGGAGCACGATCCGCGGCCACGCCGTCTCCGTCGCTCGTGAGGTCGACACGAGTCCATCTCCGCGCTGGCCGGCGCTGCGCGCGA
>JAYTBY010000375.1:0-1699 GCA_043736755.1 Planctomycetota bacterium
CGCCGCAGAACCCGCGTCGCCGCTCGCGTCGTGGAGATCACCCAGCATCCGCCACAAGTCGGCACGGTTCGGCGCGATCCCCACAGCGCGCGTCACGCGATCGCGCGCTTCGTCGAAGCGTTGGAGTCCCGCCAGCGCCTGAGCGGACAAGGCCAACGTGTCGACGTCCGCTGGATTCTCTGTGAGCGCGATGTCGAACTCCGCGAGTCCTTCCGCGAGGCGTCCCGTCATGCACAGTGCACCGGCCAAGTTCTCGCGCGCCGCTCGGAAGCCTCCGTCGGCCTGGAGCGCACTGCGAAAGGCCACGATGGCGTCTTCGACTCGGCCCGACTGTGCGGCCTCGACTCCGCGGTTGTACTCGCTGATCGCGAGCTGACGGCGCGAGTGCGTCTCTTCGCGCGCGGCCGTGCGCGCCGCGCGCTCTTCGCGCTGCTCGAGCACGCCGCGTACTCCCAGCCAGCCGATCGGCAGCGTCGCGACGGCGAAGACTCCTCCGGCGAGAGTCCAACGCCCCGCGCGCTTGAGCGGCGTGCGTTGCAGTCGAGCGTCGGGCGCGAAAGCGAGGCGCTTCAGCTGGACACCCCACCACGCGCCGATCGCGGAGATGCCGAGTGCGAACAGGAACGGCACGGAATCGTGCAGCCCACGGAACGTTGCCATCGAGCCCAGGAACAGTGCCGACATGAGCACCTCCTCCGGCAGCGTGTGCTCTGCTTTCGGCCGAGAACGGCCGCGAAATACCAGGATCACGGCGAACGCGAGCGCCCACGTGATCGCGGTGAAGCGCAAGTTGACGACGTCGTCGTGCCACAGGAAGACCGCGAGTGTGCCGTACGCGAACACCGCGCCGAGCGCGAGGCGTCCCCAGTCGAACTTCGCGGCCGCAGCCTTCGCCGCCTTCTTCGCGAGCAGCGCCGGCACGCCGAATCCGACGTACAACGCGTCGTTCGGGCACACGCTGACGCAGTCGAGGCACTTCATGCAGCCCGGGTCGACGACCATCCCGAACTCGCGCACCTCGCGCGCGACGTTCACGTTCGACGTGCACACCGCCGTGCAGTGCCCGCAACCCTCGCACGCGTCGGTCACGCGGATGCGCACGGGTGCGAGCTGGTCCGCGACGCCGAAGATCCCGCCGTAAGGGCAGCCGTACGTGCAAAAACCCTTGGATCCGAGCAGCCAGACGATGACGAACCCGCAGACGAGCAGAGTCGCGATGGCCTCGAGCCACGTCTTCGGGAACGTGCGCCACAGATCGTCGGTCGTGAACTGCGTGCCCGTCGTTCCGAGCGGCATCCCTGCTAGTGCTCGATCGAGCAGCGGCGCGAGGAACATGTAGACGAACGCGAGCCACGGGACGACGCGCAGAGGACCGAGGTCGACGAGGCGCGGGACGAGTCCGATCTTGCCCAGCATCCAGCGGCACAGATCCTGGAGCGCCACGATGTGGCATCCCCAGCCACAGAACCATCGGCCCAGGATCGCGGTCGAGCCGATGCCGATGACGAACAACACGAAGCCGGCGTTGACAATGCCCTTCGTGCTGAAGTCCATCGACTCCGAGGGTTCGAGCGGCGTCATGGTCTCGCCCGTGCTCCACCAGTGGAGGAAGTGCCCGGCGATCAGCACGTGCACGCCGATCAGCACGCCGGCACGCCAAGGACCGACGCGCGACTTCTTGATTCTGCCGCGCCCCTTG
>JAYTBY010000376.1:0-1698 GCA_043736755.1 Planctomycetota bacterium
GAGCGAATCACGCCGGTCACGGGCTTGCCGTACAGCGTCTTCTCGCCGAACGCGCCATAGGCTTTCGCGACCGCGTTGTCGGCGTCGGAGAGCAGATCGAACGTCAGGCCGTACTTGGTGCGGAACTTCGCGTGGCTCGCGATGGAGTCCTTCGAAACGCCGAAGACCAGGATCTTCGCGGTGTTGAGTCGCGCCAGGTTGTCGCGGAAATCGCAGGCCTCGATCGTGCAGCCCGGCGTGTCGTCCTTCGGATAGAAGTAGAGGACGAAACGCTTCCCGCGCAGGTCCTTCGTGGACACCGCGCGGCCGGAGGTCGACGGCATCGAAAACGTGGGAGCAGGACTCTTCGGGCTCAACATGGGCGGACTCTCTCGTCGTGGGCTCGACACTCGAACGGCCCCGCAGAGTACTGTCGCGACCAAGTCTTTGGTGGCTCGAATCGCGGGGGAAACGCCGGTCCTACAACCGCGTCCGCTTGTCGATCAGGTCCGCGAGCAACCCGACGGCGAGCACGTGCATCATCGCCATCGCGAGCAACGTCGTCTTGTCCGACAGGTTCGGCGGTGAGATGACGAAGACGTCGTAGTAGAGCGACGCGAGAAGCAAGAGCATCACGAGCCCAGCGACCGGGTAGATCACCTTGAGCGGGTTGAAGTACAGCACCGTCCTCACGATGAGCTGCGTGAAGCCCAACGTGTCGCGGATGGGTCGGATCTTCGAGCGGCCCGAGCGTTTCGCGTAGTCGATCGGCACGTAATCGACGCGGTGATCGTTCGTGAGAGACGCCAACGTGATGGTGGTCGTGAAGCTGAACCCATCGGGCAGGATCGGCCGATAGCGCACGACGAGCTCGCGCCGGATCGCGCGCAGACCTGAATTCAGATCCGGGATCTTCGTGCCCGCCAAGTAGCTCGCCAACCAGCGCAGAAATGCCTTCGCCGGCCGACGCACGAGCGGAATGTGAACGTCCGCGCCCGTCCTCGACCCGACGACCATGTCCGCGCCGTCGTCGATGCGCGCCAGGAGGTCCGCGATCTTCGCTTCCGGATACGTGCCGTCGCCGTCGGTGATCACGACGACGTCGTAGGTCGCGCGCACGAAGCCCGTCTTCAGCGCGGCGCCATACCCCTTGTTGCGCGGATGGCGCACGACGGTCAGCGCGGGGAAGCGCGTCACGAGATCCAGAAGTACGCGCGCCGTCCCGTCCTTCGACCCATCGTCGACGACGAGGATCTCGACCGGGATGTCGAGCCTCAAGGACGCGAGGCGCTCCACGACCCCCGCGATGCCGCGCTCCTCGTCGTACGCGGGCACGACGAAAGTCACGCCGCGCGCCGTCGGTCGCGCGGCCGGGTCGGCCTGGGGGGGTGCTGCACGCGGGGACAGACCGCTGTTCCTGCCATACGGGGCGGACTCGTTCAACGCGCGAAGCTCGCGCGGAGGACCTTGGCGGTGAGTCCGGTGGGCCCGAGCGCCACGAGTTCGTCGCGCGTCACGAAGCGCAAAGGCTCCGCCGCCGGACCGCCGATCCACCGCGCGCCATGGACCCGCGCACGGATCTTGTGGCGCGTGATCGAGTGCGCGAGCGAGCCCAGCTCGTCCCCCAACGCGATCCCGAACCCCGCTGCGCTCGCGCCCGGCCATTCCGCGGCCGCGATGCGCCGATCCCCCGCCGGCTCGATCGTCGGCAGCTCCCAC
>JAYTBY010000377.1:0-8392 GCA_043736755.1 Planctomycetota bacterium
GGGAAACAGCCCGCTCCGCCGCCTCCGCCGGTTGCGGCCGCGCCGGGGACAGAGCCGACTCCGCCGCCAGATCCCGTGCAGCTCGCGCGTGCGGCGTATCTCGCGGCACGCGAACGTTTCGTCGAACGTCTGCGCATGAATTGGCGCGACGTCGACACGCAGGCGAACGTCGAACTGATTCAGCGCCGACTCCGCCAGTTGGACGAGATCGAGAAGAAGCGCGAACAGGAGAAGAAGGACAAGGAAGAGCAGGAGAAGCAGGAAGACGAGAAGAAGAAGGATCAGGAACAGAAGCAGGATCCGAAGCCGGACGAGAAGAAGGACGGCGACAAGAAAGAAGAGCCCAAACCGGAAGAGCCGAAGGAAGACCCCAAGGATCCGGCGCAGGACGAGAAGAAGCCAGACGAACCGAAACCCGACGAAGCGCCGAAGGATCCTCCGCAACCGATGGATCCGAAGGACGCGCCGAAGATGAGCAAGGAGGAGATGCTCCAGCTCCTCGAGCGTCTGGAGAAGATCGAGGAGATCCAAAAGGAGCTCCAGGAAAAGTTGAAGCGGATGCGCAAGGTGTCCGTCGAGAAGGATTGGTGATGATGAACTCCGCGTTGACCCGAATCCGACGTGCGCTGGTCGCGTCGACTGCGCTCGCGCTGCTCGCGACCCTGGCCGTCGCGCAGAAGGTTCCCACCGTCAAGGCGCGCGTCGATCCGATCACGGTGAAACTCGGCGGTCAGGCCGTGCTCATGATCGAGGTCGAGAACGCACAGAGCGGCGAGATCCCGACGTTGCCGGCTGTCGACGGCTTGCGGTACGGCCCAGTCGGGCCGCCGGGCACGTCGAGCTTCACGGAGATCGTGAACGGCCGCGTTTCGTCCAAAGTCTCGCTGACGTGGCGCGTCGCGGTGCAACCGCAGCGCAAGGGTGAGTTCCTGATCCCGCCGTTCGCGGTGAAGGCCGACGGGCGCGAGCTCATGACGCGCGAGCTGCGCATCCTCGCGGCCGAGGACTTCCGCGGCGACGAACTCGGCCTGCTCGAGATCGACGCGCCGAAGGAGGTCTTCCAGGGCGAACCGTTCACGCTCGAGATCCGCCTCGGTTTCGAGGCCGGAATCCAGGGCCGGTTGAATCGCTACGACCTGTCGTTGCCGTGGCTCGGCGAACTCGGTGGGCTCGTCGAGCTCGAGGACCTCGCCGTTCCGTCGGGCAAGTCTGCGGGCAAGATCTCGCTGAACAACCGGCAGGAGCTCGAGGTCGAGGGCCTCGGTACGCGCAAGGTAGGCAACGGGAACTTCTTCGTGCTGCGCGTGCGCAAGCGCTTCGTGGCGACGCGACCGGGAACGCTCACGTTTCCCGGCTGCCACTTCGAGTTCGGTCACCGCGGCGATGGGTTCTCGCGCCTGATCGGCGGCGGCTCCGAGGACTTCAGCTACTACAAGCGCTCGCCGGAGTTCGACTTGCTCGTGAAGGCGATCCCTGAAGAAGGCCGCCCGCTCGAGTGGTCCGGCGCGATCGGCCGGTTCGAGGCGACAGCAACTCCCGACCGCCGCGACGTCATAGCTGGGGACTCGATCAAGCTCACGGTCGAGTGGACGGGCGAGGGCAATCTGGAGTTCTTCGACGCACCGGATCTCGGCCGCATCGACGCATTTCGCGCCTTCCGCGTGTACGGCACGCAGGATCGACGCACGCCGAGTCGTCGCGCGATCACGTATGACTTGGCGCCCATCGACGACACCGCGACGGAGATTCCGCCCGTGCCGCTGGCCGTCTTCGACACCGCCGGCGGTCGCTACTCGACCCTCCTGACGAAGCCGGTGCCGATCCGTGTGAGGCCGCTCGTCGGTGCGACGGGACTTGCCGACGAGAAGTCGTTGGTCGCGACGACGGTGGATCTGCGCGACATCGAGACGAGCGCGGATTCGAACGGTGACACTCCGGCGCCGAGCGGTGGCACGCTGGCGATCACGGGCGCCGCGGTCGTCGCGGGTTGGTTCGCTGCGCGCACTTTCGTTCGGCGCCGCGGCGATCCCGCTGCGCCGCGCGCGCGTGCACGTCGACGAGCGAAGCGCGATCTCGAACGTGCGTTGCGCGGGGCGAAGACTCCCGAAGAGCAAATCGACGCGGTTCACGCGTTCCTTGCAGCGCGCTCGGGCGAGGCGCCCGAGGCCTGGGCCGGCCGAGATCCTGTCGCGTGGTCGCGAGCGACGGATGAGCCGCGGATCGACCCCGAATCGGCGCGAGAGCTGCGCAGCCTCTTCGCGCGACTCGACGCCGCGATCTGGGGCAGCGCAGGCAACCGAGCCAAGATCGACGACCGTGAAGTGCTCGCGCTCGCGGACCGCGTCGCGGCGGGAGGTCTCTAGATGTCCTTCGTGCAGAAGCTCTGGCTCGCTTTCGTCGTGTGCCTCGCCGCGAACGCCTCGGTACTCGCGCTCGAGCGCACCGCAGCGCCTCAGGACGGCGGAGCGATATCCGCGTATCGCGCCGGCGATCTCGCCGCGGCACGCTCGGCGTGGACCGCGTTGCTCGACGCGGAGCCACGCCCCGTCGGGCCTGAGCGCGCGCGCATCCTCGCGAACCTGGGCAATGTCGCGTTTCGCGAAGGCCGGGCTCTCGAGTCCGTCGGCTGGTTCACCGCCTCGATCCGGCTGCGTCCGCGAGACGTGGACACGTGGACCAACCTCGAGCATGCGCGTCGCGTCGCGAAGCTCGAGCCGGCCGATCGCGGCGATCTCGGTGCGACGGTGCAGCGTCTGCTCGGCGCGCTGACTCCCGGTGAGTCCCGACTCCTGGCACTCGTGGGCCTCGTGGGGCTCGGCGCTGCGTTGGCGTACGAGGCGTTGCGCGGAGGTCGCGCCGGGCGCTGGATCGCCCTGGGTGGGATCGCATTCGCTTTCTTCGGCGCGACGCCCTGGATCCACGGCGTGAGCACGCGCTCCGACTCGCCCGCGCTCGTCGTCGAAGAAGGTAAGGCGCTCGTGCGCAGCGAGCCGCGGACGGATGCGGCGGTCGTGGCCGAAGCCGCGGCGGGCAACGAGGTCGAAGCCCTCGATTCGCTACCCGGCTGGACGAAAGTGCGCGATTCCAACGGGAACGAGGGCTGGGTCGAAGCGCGCGCAGTGTTCGCTCTCGAGCGCTGACGCTTGCAACGCGGCGCGCGATTTTGGACGGTCCGTGTCGCCATGCGTTCCGTGCCCGCGTTCGTCATCGCCACTTCTCTCGTCGCTCTCGCGATGGTCGCTGCCTGCGGACCCCGTCCGACGTCCGCTCGCGGAGGCCGGGGCGTAGTCGTGCTGGCGGTCGACGCGCTGCGCGCAGATCACGTGTCGGGTCTGGGCTACGACCGCGCGACGACGCCCGCGCTCGATCGCCTAGCCGAGCAGGGAGCGACCTTCCTCGACGCCTGGTCCGCAGCGCCCGACGTGTTGCCCGCGCACGCGGCGATCTTGTCGGGCATGGACCCGGGTCTCGCACAACGGCCGGGGGCTCTCGCGATCGGACCGGCCAGTGATCTCACCGGCTGGCTGCTTCCCGAAGGACTACCGAGTCTCGCGCAAGCGTTCCTGGCCCACGGCTTCGAGACCGCTGCGTTCGTCGATCACCCCGCGGTCTCGGCGATCCGCGGCGTCGGCAAGGGTTTCCAGACTTTCGGCGGCTATCGCGAGGATGCGGTGGATCCCGAGTTGGAGCTCGGATTCGAGGGCGTCGCGACGAGGTTCGTCCAGTGGCTCTCGGGTCGTTCGGGGGAAGCGGATTGGTTCGCGTACTTGCACGTGAACGATCTCGAGCGCGCATGGACGCGCGCGTCCGCCGATCCGCGCTGGGAGACGCTCTACGAGCCGCGCGCGGAGATGTCCGCTCTTCCGCCGGTGGCCGAGGGCGATCACGCGTTCTTCGCGATTCCACGTCCGCGTTGGGCTGGTGCGCCGCGCACGTTGGGCGAATACGAAGTGCGCTACGACGGCGCGATCGGCCAGCTCGACGTGAAGCTCGGCCGGCTGCTCGAACGCCTGCGGCGCTTGGGTCGGCTCGAGAACACGACGGTCGTCGTCGTCGGGACGTTCGGCGTTTCGTTCGGCGAAGGTGGGCTCTTCCTCGACACAGGTGCGCTGACGTCCGCCGATTTGCGTGTGCCGTTCGTCGTACGTCCCGGAGCGGACGTCGAGATGCGGCGCGGCGCGCGCCTCGGTGGCGTCGCAAGCCTCGTGGACGTCGCGCCGACGCTGCTCGACCTGATGGGATTGCGTCTGCCCACGGGGATGAGCGGGGTGAGTCATGCTCCCGCGCTGCGCGAAGAGCGCTCGGCGCCGGCGCGGACCATCGCGCATGCCATGGGCGGTTTTCAGCGCGGGTCGGCCGCGATCGACGCAGACTGGATTCTCGCCCGCGACCGGCCGGCGGAAGCGAAGAGCGCGTTGCTCGTCGCCACGCATTTCGGCGGACGCGAGGCTTCACCAGGCATCGTCGAGCGTTTTCAGCCGCGTGGAGCGTGGTCGGTCGACCCGGATTCCGGCCGCGCGCGCCTCGCCGCGGACCTCGACGCCTGGACTTCGTGGATCGATCGCGCTCGCGGAATCCTGCACGGCCGGGTGAGTCCTGCGGCGGACGCGGCGACCGCCACGGAACTGCGGCGCCGCGGCTTTCTGCCCGTAGCGCGCTGAGAGCGCGTGGGCTCGATTTCTTCACGCGCTCTCAGAATCCCGTGGCGCTGCTCCACACCGCGAGAGCGGTGATGTCTTCGCTCGCTCTCGCGGGAATCGGCCCCTCGGTCACCAGTCCAAAGTTGCGCCGCGCAAGACCGAGCGCGGCGAGTACAGGCCGTGAATTCTCGAACCGACTCGGATCCCCGAGTTCACCTCACGTCGCGCGGATCGGGGGCGTCGCTCGCGCGGAGTTCGAAGCCTGAGGGCCCGTCCACGATCAACGACGTGTGAGCGGGACGATTGCGGAACGCGAAGCTCGCGCGTGCGCCCCAACCGAGGGCACCCGTGACGAGCGCGCGGATCAGGTTGTAGTGACTCGCGAGGACGACGTCGCCGCCGTTCGCGACGTCGAGCGCTCGCTCGAAGACCGGCCAACCGCGGGCGAAGAGGTCGGCGTCGCTCTCGCCGCCGTGACCCTTCCAATGCCACGGATCGGCGACGAAGTTCGCTTGGTCCGCCATCCAGCGCGCACGGAATTCGGAGGTGGGCAGACCCTGCCACGCACCGCGGCTGACTTCGGCGAGACCGGGCGCGAACTCGAGTCGCGCACCCGTGTTCTCGGCGATCGCGCGACCGATCGCGGTCGCACGCGCGAGCGGGGAGGCGAGGACGAACTCGACGCGTACGCCGCCAAAGGCGGCTCCCATCGCGCGGGTCTGTTCGAGCCCCTTCGCCGAGAGCGGCACGTCGGAGTTCCCGTAGGCCGTCCCCTCGAAGTCCGCGTGGACTTCGGCGTGGCGTACGAGCCAGATCCGCGCTCCGCTGGCGCGCCCGGACGCTCTCGGCGGACCCGCCGGGTCGAAATCGGGCGGGAAATCGGGGTGGGGGATCGGTTGCCGCATGTCCCGCGCACTGTGACAGCCCGAGTCCCGCGGGTCCATGCTCCCCGCGCGCGCGAGGGCTGCGTAGACTCTCTGCCCCAATGCCCACCATCACCTTCGTTCGCGACGGATCTTCCATCCAAGTTCCCGTCGGCGGCTCGTTCCTGAAGGCCTGTCAGGACGAGGACGCGCCGCACGACTTCGGCTGCACCGTCGGCAGTTGCGGCACGTGCGTGCTCGAGTTCACGGCGGGTGCGCAGAACGTCGAGGCGCCTTCGAAGGACGAGGCCGAGACGCTCGACATGTGCACGGACGTGAAGGGTGCGCGCCTCGGCTGTCAGCTCGTCGTCAAGGGTGACATCGCGATCAAGCCGCTCTGAGCTACTACTTCCGAGATTCCTCTCGCAGCGCGCAGATCGCTCGAGGTTGCGGGCGTCAGCCCGCGCTAGGAGCGCGTGAAGAACTCGATCGCGCGGTCTCGAAAAACCAGCTCAGCAGCTCAGCGGAGCGAGGGTCCGTGCTTTCTTCACGAGCTCTGTCGAAACTCGACCCGTTCAGGCCTGCGGCCGAGTGGGTTCGGGTGGAGCTTTGGAGGGGACTACCTTCGGGCGCCGACGGAACCACCCACCGAGATCGTCGAACAGCGAGTACGCAACGGGCGTGACGATCAGCGTGAGCAAGAGCGACAAGGTCTGACCGCCGATCACGACCACCGCGATCGTGTGTCGCTCTTCGGCGCCGGGGCCAGTGCCGACCCACAAGGGCAGCATTCCCGCGACCAGCGCGAACGTCGTCATGAGGATCGGCCGCAACCGGTCGCGATTTGCCTGGAGGATCGCGCTCGCGCGCTCCATCCCGCCCGCTCGCAGTTGGTTCGTGTGATCGATCTGCAGGATCGCGTTCTTCTTCACCACGCCGAAAAGCACCAGGATTCCGAGAGCTGAATAGAGGTTCAGCGTGCTCCCACTCGCGTCGAGGGACCACAGCGCGAACGGTACGGAGAGAGGCAGCGAGAGCAGGATCGTGAAGGGGTGGACGAGGCTCTCGAACTGACTCGCGAGGATCACGTACATCAGGACGATGGAGAGCAGGAACGCCCACAAGAACTCACCGATCGTGCGTTCGAGTTCGCGGCCGCGGCCCGACACGCGTGTCGTGTACGTGGGGGGCATCTCCATCGCAGCGGCCGCGCCCCGGAGAGCTTCGATTCGGTCAGCGAGTGCGTACCCTTGTCCCACGGATGCGCGCAACGACACCTGGCGTTCGCGGTCCATTCGATCGATGCGCGAGGCCGAAGTCGCAAGTTCGAGGCGCGCGACAGACGAGAGCGGCACGAGCTCGCCGCGGGTCGAGGGAACCCACAGCTCGGCGATGCGCGCGGCGTCCAAGCGATCTTCCTCCTCGAGCCGTATCTGGACGTCGTAGTCCTCGCCGATCGCGGTGTCCCGGAAGCGTGAAGCTCGGTCCTCGCCGCCGACCGAAATGCGTAGCGCCGTGGCGACGTCCGCCACGGAAACGCCGAGATCCGCGGCTCGTTCGCGGTCGATGCGCGCCCGGATCTCCGGTCGATCGAGTCGCAAGGAAGTGTCGGGGTCTTGGATGCCGCCCAAGGCCTTGGCGCGCGTGCGCAGTTCCTCGCCGTATCTGTTCAAGGTCTCGAGATCGGGCCCGAGGATCGCGAAGTCGATCTCGAACGGCCCTGAACCGAGGTTGATCGCTTGCATGTTCCGCACGGCGCAGCGCAGGTCGGGGAATGCAGCCAGGCGTCGGCGCAGTTCGCGCATGACGTCGGCTTGCGAGTAGTTGCCTTCGAACGCACGGCCGGGCGTGCCGTTCATGAGCTCACGCAGGCAGCGCGAGATCGAGAGGACCCGCTCGTCGTGCGGCGGCATGCGCACGTAGGCCTCACCACGATTGACCTGCGAGATGAAACCGCCGCCCGTGGTGGCGAGCACGGCTTTCACCCCTGGCGTCGCGCGGATCACGGCCTCCACCTCGCGCATCGCGACGTCCATCGCGGCGAGGCTCGTGCCTTCGGGGCCAGTGATCGTGATCTCGAACTCGGCCTCGTCGATGCGCGTCGGCGCGTACTCCTGTTTGACGCGGCCGTAGAGCGGGACCGTCGATGCGATCACGAGGACGGCAAGCAGTGCGACGAGCCATCGGCGACGCATCGCTCCGCGTAGCGTTGCCATGTAGGCACGTTCGACGAGGCCGTACACGCCGCTCCGCGACCGCGGACTTCTCTGTGCGCTTCCTGTGGCGCGCAGCAGTCGCGCACTCATCATCGGCGTCAGCGTGAACGACACGAGGAGGCTGACCATCACTGCAGCGGCTGCCGTGATCCCGAACTCAAAGAGGAAGCGCCCCGAAACGCTCGACATGAACGAGACCGGCACGAAGATCACGACGAGGGACAGCGTGGTGGCGAGCACCGCGAGCGAGATCTCGGCCGTTCCCTCGCGAGCCGCGTCGAAAGGTGTCATGCCTTTCTCCTCGATGAAGCGAAAGATGTTCTCGAGGACGACGATCGCGTCGTCGATCACGATCCCCACCATGAGCACGAGGGCCAACATCGTCACGCCGTTCAGCGTGAATCCGAGTGCGTCCATCAAGCCGAACGTCGCCACGACGGAGCACGGGATCGCGACCGCCGCGATGATCGTGCTGCGCCACGAGCGCATGAACAGGAGCACGACGGCCGTGGCGAGGAGGCTGCCGATGACGAGGTGGATCTCGATCTCGTGCAGCGCCGCGTCGATGTAGCGCGACTGGTCACGGAGGATTTCGATGCGCACATCGCTCGGGAGTTCGGCCCGTAACGCGTCCAGCCGGGCTTTCACGCCCTCGATCGCGACGACCGTGTTC
>JAYTBY010000378.1:0-1695 GCA_043736755.1 Planctomycetota bacterium
GCCTTGGCCTTGATCGCGTAGCTTTCGCTGGCCGTCTGCTGCGAGCTCGGGCAGCTGATCGCCCACTGGTTGTTCTGGCACAGGAAGACGACCGGCGACTTCCAAACGGCCGCGAAATTCAGGCCCGAATGAAATCCGAGGCTCGACGTGCCGCCATCGCCGAAGCTCGCCAGCACCACGTGCGGCTCCTTGCGAAGCTGCATCGCGTACGCCGCGCCGACCGCTTGGATGATGTGCGTTCCGATCGGCGAGCTGATCGAGAAGAACTTGATCGGCTCGGTGAACGAGAAGTGCACCGGCATCTGTCGGCCGCGCGCGGAATCCAGCGCGTTGCCATACATGTTGTGCATCATGTCCACGGGGGAAATGCCGTGGTAGAGCGCCATCCCGAAGTCGCGATAGCTCGGGAAGATCCAGTCGGTCTTCTTCACCGCGGCGGCCGCGCCGATCTGCGTCGCTTCGACGCCGCGATTCGGGATCGAAAAGCCGATGCGGCCCGCGCGCTGCAGCTTGAGCGCGACGTCGTCGAACGCGCGCACGCGCATCATCGTGCGGTAGCAGTGCAGCAGTTCCTCGTTCGACATCTTCGGGTCGTAGCCGTTGATCCCGCCGTCCGGCTCGATCACCGAGAGCATTTCTTGCACGGTCATCGCGTCTCCTCGTCACGCCGAGCACGCCGTTCGCGCACGAGCCGGGCGGCGAAGAACTCGCCAGCCTTGTAGCTCGAACGGACGAGCGGCCCCGCGGCCACGTACTGGAATCCCATCGCGCGCCCGAGGCGCTCGAGTTCGTCGAAACGCTCCGGCGTCACGTATTCGCGCACCGGTGCATGCTTGGTCGTCGGTCGCAAGTACTGACCGAGCGTCAGGAAGTCGACGCCGGCTGCACGCAAGCGCGCCAGCGCATCGACGACCTCGTCCTGCGTCTCGCCGAGCCCGACCATCAACGACGACTTCGTGAAAACGTCGGGATCGTGCTGCTTCGCGCCCACAAGTGTCTCGAGCGAGCGCGCGAACGAGCAGCGCGGGTCGCGGATCTTGCGCTGCAATCGATCGACGACCTCGACGTTGTGCGCCAGGACGTCCGGCCGTGCGGCCATCAGCGTCGCGAGATCCGTTCCGCGATAGTCCGGGATCAAGGTCTCGACGACCGTCCGCGGCGCCTGCGCGCGGATCGAGCGGATGCACTCCGCGTAGTGGCCCGATCCACCGTCAGCCAGATCGTCGCGGTCAACGCTCGTGATCACGACGTAGCCGAGCTTCATCGCAGCCACGGCAGTCCCCACCTTCTCGGGCTCGTTCGCGTCGGGCGGGCCGGCGCGGTCGACGGTTTTCACCGCGCAGAAGCGACAGCGACGCGTGCACTCATCGCCGAGGACCATCAAGGTCATCGTCGCGTGCTCGCCCTTCCAGCACTCGCCGATGTTGGGGCAGCGCGCTTCCTGGCAAACGGTGTGAAGGCCGAGCTCCTGCGTCAGGCTCTTGAGCCGCGCATACCCCTCTCCGCCGGGGAGCGGGACCTTCAGCCACGCGGGCTTCGGGATCGAGCCGTCCTTGCGGCGTGACGGGAGGCTCGAGGAAGTCCCCGAATGGCCGACAGCGCGGGGCTCGAGCGAGGGTGTTTCAGGGTCCATGCCGGGTGTAGACAAGGTCGGCCAGGATAGCGCGCGGCGGCGGATCCGTCTCGGCCCCCAAC
>JAYTBY010000379.1:0-1694 GCA_043736755.1 Planctomycetota bacterium
CGCTTTCCGCTTCATCGATCTCTTCGCCGGCATCGGCGGCTTCCGCATGGGCTTCGAGGCCGTCGGTGGTAGCTGCATCTACACGTCCGAGTGGGACCGTTTCGCCCAGACGACCTACCGCGCGAACTTCGGCGATCACGAGCTGCACGGCGACATCACGCAGGTCGACGCAGACGAGATTCCCGATCACGACGTGCTGCTGGCGGGTTTCCCCTGTCAGCCGTTCAGCATCGCCGGCGTGTCCAAGAAGAACGCGCTCGGCCGAAAGCACGGATTCGAATGCGAGACGCAGGGCACGCTCTTCTTCGACATCGAGCGCATCATCGAAGCGAAGCAACCCCGCGCCTTCGTGCTGGAGAACGTCAAGAACCTCGCGTCGCACGATCGCGGGCAGACGTTCGACGTCATCAAGCGCACGCTCCGCGACAAGCTGGGCTATCGCATCGCGTGGAACATCGTGGACGCCGCCCGCTTCCTCCCACAACATCGCGAGCGCGTCTTCATCGTCGGGCTGCACCCGGATCTCAACGACGAATTCGACTGGAGCACGGTGCACCTCCCGCCGGTCGCAAGCGGGCCTCGCCTGGGGGCGATCCTGCATCCCGAGGACGGCTCCGAAGCACCCGACGAAGCGTTCCTCGACGCCAAGGGGCGCGTGCAGAAGAAGTACATACTGAGCGATCATCTGTGGGACTATCTGCAGAGCTACGCGCGGAAGCACCGGGAGAAGGGAAACGGCTTCGGCTTCGGACTTGTAGGTCCGGGCGATGTTGCTCGTACGTTGTCGGCGCGCTATTACAAGGACGGCTCGGAGATTCTCGTGCGAAGAAAGAAAGGGCCCCCGCGTCGCCTGACGCCGCGCGAGTGTGCTCGCCTCATGGGGTTCGACCGTGTGGGCCACCCGCCGTACCGGATCGTCGTGTCCGATACGCAGGCGTACAAGCAGTTCGGCAACTCGGTCGCGGTTCCGGTCGTGCAGGCAGTGGCCACCGCGTTGCGCCCGTACGTGGCGTCCGTATCCGCGACGTCGGCGCGGGGACGGAAGAGGGTGACGGCCGGCGCGGCTTGAGCGCGCGTGACGGATACCGTAGATCGGGCGACGAGATCGCGGATGATGTCCGGCATTCGCGGGAAGGATACGAAGCCGGAGCTGTTGATTCGATCGTATCTGCACCGGGCAGGTCTGCGATTCCGGTTGCATGCGCGAAGCATTACCGGCTCACCCGATGTAGTACTTCCGGGTCGAGGTGTCGTGGTGTTCGTTCATGGTTGCTTCTGGCACCGGCACGCCGGCTGTTCGAAAGCTTCTGTGCCGAAGAGCAACGTCGCGTTCTGGCGCGCCAAGTTCGAAGAAAACGTCAGGCGGGACCGGCGCACGACTCGTGCGCTGAGACGGGACGGGTGGCGCGTGCTCACCGTATGGGAGTGTCAGACCTCTGAACGCCGGCTGGAACGGCTGGTACGGGAGATCCGGAAGGGATGATGATGGGTGGCGGATTGACCCGGAGGCAACGGTGAGGGACAAAGATCTGGACACGGTCAAGTCGGCTTTCCGCCGCTTGGGAGTGACCACCCTGCTGGCGAAGCGACTCGCCGAGAACGACAACAGCAAGAACCAGATCTACCTCGGCGGCAGCTTCGGCGTGCTCAACTCATCCCGTTCAGAGACTCAAGCATTGTGCGGAGTTCGAAGG